>NZ_JBDFXP010000008.1:0-157678 GCF_040911965.1 Phocaeicola sp. RTP21359st1_B8_RTP21360_211022 | reverse complement strand
GCAGCTTAAAGAAAGTGAACAGATTTGTATAGTGATGAACAAAAAAAGAGGTGCATCGTGCATTACGACACACCTCCTTTTTGAATGTATTATTCTATTAATTGGTTGAATAGTTCTAGCACATTCGGGGAGTTTGGAATACATTTGCATCACAAAAAGTTGAGAATATGATTCATGTAATACTGTGAAAAAAGAAATGCCTATGACATAACAAGAATGTGACCTTTAAATTCTATCTGTTGTATGTATATTTATGAACATACTTGTGATTAATTAAAAAGCGGAACTGAAATCTCCGCACAATTTTACAAATCTAATTCTATAAAAAATGATTAAAAAATTATTAGTCTTCTTTCTGACTATTTTTACGATGACTGCTTATGCGCAGAACGTAACAATGACCGGAACCGTAGTAGACACAGACAACTTGCCTTTAATTGGTGTGAATGTGGTTATTAAGGGTACTTCTACCGGTACTACTACTGATTTGGATGGTAAGTTTACTCTTACTGGAGAAAATGGACAAACATTGGTTTTCTCATATATAGGGATGACCCTCCAAGAGATTGTTTACAAGGGAAAACCTTTGCACGTGATAATGAAGGATGATTCCAAGGCTTTGGAAGAGGTGGTTATAATTGGTTATCAGACTGTGAAGAAATCTGATCTGACGGGTGCAGTAGCAGTAGTTGATACCAAAGAGATGAAAAAAAGCTCAGCTGGAACACTTGTCAGTCAGATGCAGGGGCTTGCTACAGGTGTAAACGTTCGTAGTAGTGGTAGAGCAGGTGAGGATGCTTCTATTCAAATTCGTGGTGTGGGTTCATTAAGTAATAATGCTCCGTTGTGGGTGGTCGATGGGATGATAACTGATCCGGGAGTTGACTTTAATCCGGCTGACGTTGAATCTATTCAGATCTTGAAAGATGCTTCCGCTGCCGCTATATATGGTTCTCGTGCTGCTAATGGGGTGATTATTGTTACTACTAAGAAAGGGGTGAGTGGTCCTATGAAGGTGAATGTGAGTGTGAAAGAAACATTGGAGTGGAGTCCGAAGTTTGATTTGATGAATGCGGCAGAGTACATTAAATATAATGATATAGCTTATAAAGAAGCGATAAAAGATGGTATAGCCTCCATAACAACAACTCAGAAGCATTCCGAATATGATACCAATTGGCAGGATGAGGTATTGAAGACAGCTTTGGTACAGGATTATAATGTATCTTTATCCGGTGGTGGAGATTCGGGTAGTTATTTTGTTTCAGCTGGTTACTATAATAATGATGGTGTATCTTATGGAAATACGTTTGATCGTTATAGTTTCCGTGTTAACACACAGGGGAAAAAAGGTTGGTTTTCATTCGGTGAGAACTTGGCCTACTCATTAACTAATACAGATCCGAACCAGACAAATACTTATAATGACTTTTTACGTATGATGCCTACTATTCCGGTTTATGATGAGAATAATCCAGGTGGTTATGGATATGGAGATGCGGCTAAATATAATACTTTCGGTGTAAATCCCATTGCACGTGAAAATTTGGAAAAACGCCATATGAGACAAAATCGTCTGAATGGTTCATTGTGGTTGGAGTTCAAACCTTTCGAGTTTCTTTCTTATAAGTTCAATGGGGGCGTTGACTTGTATTTCTATGAAAATTCATGGTTTCGTGGTGAAGGTAATTGGCAACAAAATCAGGAACATCGTGATCCGGAGAGCCAGAAAGCACGTGATAATACTTATAATATGCTGATTGAGCACACGTTGAATTTTAACAAGGATTTTGGAAAACATCATGTCGATGCAGTATTAGGTACTACTTACCAACATCATGAGTGGGAGGGGTTATGGGCTTCCCGTCTTAATTTTCCTATGTTAGGTAATGGTGATTATCTGACAGTGTTAAATGCTGGACAAAGTAACCAACAGAATACTAATAGTATTAGTGAGAATGCCATGATCTCTTATTTGGGACGTGTTAATTATATTTATGATGACAAATATTATCTGACAGCTACTTTCCGTCGGGATGGTACTTCTCGTTTAGCTAAGGAAAATCGCTGGGGTAATTTTCCTTCTGTTTCTGCTGCCTGGAGAATTTCTAAGGAAAGTTTCTTTAAGGTACCTTGGATTGATGATTTGAAGATCAGGGGAAATTGGGGGCGTTTGGGTAATGCTTCTATCGGTGATTGGGATTATGTTGGTACTATTAATCAAAGCATTGTGACGGTATTTGGTGGAGCTATTGTACCTGGAGCCACTCAAGTAAAATTAGTGAATACCAATCTTGTTTGGGAAACCAAAGAAACCGTAAATATTGGTTTTGACGCTAGTTTTCTCAATTCACGTTTGACTTTCAGTGCCGAGTATTATCATTCAAAGACTAAGGATGTTTTGACGGAAATGCCTATTGCCATCTCTACCGGTAATCAAGAAGGGGCACCTAAAGCAAATGCGGCTAGTTTGCGCAATCGTGGATTTGAATTGAGCTTGGGGTGGAAAGATCAAGTTTCAGATTTCAAATATGGTGCATTGTTGAATATTACAACTTTGAGTAATAAAGTATTAAGTTTAGGATATGAAAAACCTTTTATTGATTCAGGTCAGGCAAGAACGAGGTTGAATGGTCCGTTGGCAGAATTTTTTTTGTATAAAACCGATGGGATTTTTAAAACACAAGAACAAATAGATAATTATGTAACTCCTGATGGCGAACCTATTATGATTTCCGGGAAACGTCCGCAATTAGGTGATGTGAAATATATTGATACGGATAATAATGGACAGATTACGGCGGATGACCGTCAATTTTGCGGAAGTCCGTGGGCAAAGATGCAAATGTCATTGGTCTTGAATGCTGAATGGAAAGACTTTGATTTCAGTATGATGTGGAATGGGCAATTTGGTAATAAAATTTATAATGTATCCAAATGGCAAGGACGTTTGTTCTCGGACAATTCCAATTATCTTCGCTTCAAGAAGGGAGAAGAACCTTATCAGGTAAATCAGAATTCTGATACGCCACGTATAATTTATGGTGACCAACGTAATTCATGGGATGCGGATCGTTTCCTTGAAAACGGTTCTTATTTCAGACTGAAAAATATTTCTATCGGATACAATCTTAAAAAGGAATGGTTGAAGAATTTGGGTATTGACAAACTTCGTTTATATGCTACCGGTAGTAATCTGCTCACTTTTACAGGCTATTCCGGGCTTGATCCTGATTTTATAAACACTAATATTTGGAATAGTGGAACGGATAGTTTTTCATATCCTAATACTCGTTCTGTTATGTTTGGCTTGGATTTGACCTTTTAACTTATAAATTAGTATACTGATATGAAGAAAATATATAGATTTTTATTTGCTGGTGTCTTGGCTTTGTGTGCTACCGGATGCAGCTCAAGTTTATTGGATATAGAAAATCCGAATGAAGTAACCAATACTACTTTTTGGAAATCGGCGGATGATGCAAAAGCTGGAGTAAATGCTTGTTACAGTTTCTTATATAAAGAAGGGACTTGGATGCGTTGGTTGTCTTTTCGTTACGATCTGTCATCAGATGAAGGATGGAGTTCGTCTCCTTGGATAGAATTAGGTGACTGGACGCGTTTTCTTTATAATAATTATGATTTCTATGAGGGTAATAAGGTACATTGGGAGCATTTTTATGTAGGGATCTTTCGTTGTAATCAGGTTTTGGCTAATGTGCCTGCGATTGAAATGGATGAGGTTCAAAAGAACCAACTTTTAGCACAGGCTTCCTTTTTGCGTGCTCTGTGGTATTTTCAGATAAATCTTTTGTGGGAGAAAGGGACATTAGTTCTTGAACCTCAAAATGCTGATTACATACCTAAGGACGCTTCAGAACAGGAAATTTGGGATCAGATAGAAAAAGACCTTACGTTTGCAATGGAGAATTTGCCGGAGGCATGGGATGCGGCAGATTTAGGCAGAGCGACAAAAGGTGCTGCTAAAGCTTTGTTGGGCAAGGCTTATATGCAACAACATAAATATGATAGGGCCAAAGAACAGTTGCAATGGCTGATTGATAGGGAAGGCTCTTTGTATGGTTTGCTTGATAACCGTGAAGACAATTTTACCGATTTGAATGAAAATAATCAGGAGGGAATATTTGAAATTCAGTTTGATGATCAAAATAAGGGGGGCACAGGCAATGATGCCAGTATGGCCTTTGGTTTCCAGCGTACTCAGTTTTATGCACCCGGTGGCACTCATGGTACGGGTTGGGGCGATGGTAAAGCGCGTCGTTGGCTAGTAGATGAGTTCTTGAAAGAGAGAAGGGTTGATGGCAGAAATGACTTGCGTTTATACAATAGTATTCTTTATAAACATTTTGGAGATGATTTTCCTGATCAGTCAAAAAAATACTATGCCAATGAAGATGCGTCACAATGGTTTGATGAGTGGGGACAGGACACAGAGGATTGTTATATTCGCAAATACAATACTTCTTACTATCGTGAACGTGAAGACTATTTCGCACGTAATAATTATCGTATTATGCGGTATGCTGATGTTTTATTGAGTTATGCGGAGTGTTTGGTTGAAACTGGAACTTCGGCTTCTGATGCGGCTGTTTATGTTGATAAGGTAAGAGAACGTGCAGGGTTATCCAAACTGAAAGATAGTCGGTGGAAGGATTGTTTAAGTTCAAAGGAGGTCTTTATCAAACGTCTTCAGATGGAACGTGCTTTGGAACTTTGTTTCGAAGGCTGGCGTTGGGCGGATTTGAAGCGCTGGGGATTGCTTGATTCACAGGCTGGTATTGACGAGCTGAAAGCTCGTGACAAGGACTTCAACAATTTTGTGATTGGCAAACACAAACGTATGCCTATCCCTACATCGGAAGTTGAAATCAGTAAGATTGATGATGTTCCTCAACTAACTCAGAATCCTAATTATTAATAAAAAAGAAAGACTGTGTCGGAGTGTTTTTTCTTTTTATAATACTTCCGGCATAGTCTTTATTTAACTAGTATCATTTATGCTTGTCTGCAAAAAAATACTGATCTTCTGTGCTTTTGCTTGTTGCGGTACTTTATTCGCGCAAAACATACAGAATCCGGTGCTTCCCGGAGTAGCGGATGCCGGTGTGATGAAATATAATGGTAAGTATTATATAGGTGGAGTATTTACCAATGGGGATTTTTATGTTTCCGACGACTTGGTTCATTGGGGTAAACCTGTTCATGTCGTGACTATGGATAATGGCTGGAGTAAAGGAAGTGGTGCCGGTAATGAGCAGATTCACGCCAATGATATGTTTTGTTTGAATGGTGATTTTCACTTATATTGGTCTGTCAATTATTGGGGTAAGGATAAGCATGCTGTTCACATTGTACATGCTCAAAGTAAAAATGTGTTGGGGCCCTATATAGAGCCTGATAAAAAAACTTGGATGGATAATCGCATTGATCCTAAGGTTTTTAAAGATGATGACGGACAATTATATATGTATATGGTGCGTTTTACTGATGGAAATACTATTTGGGGACGTAAAATGAAGAATCCGGCGGAATTTGCCGGAGAACCAGTGTGCTTGTTTGCATCATTGCCGGATACATGGGAGACCATGGATAACAGAGTGGCAGAGGGACCTTGGGTGATGAAATACAGAGACCGATACTATTTGATGTATAATGCCAATCATACCTCTACTGAGTGGGGGAATTATCAATTGGGGGTTGCGGAGGCAGACTCACCTTTAAGTTTTCAAAATGGGAATAAATATAGCTATCCGGTAGTAAATTCTAATCAAATTCTACTGGAAGAGAATTATGTGGATCTTTTACGATATGGCATCACTTATGAGCCATTGTTTGATTATACAGAAAATAATCCTGGAGTCGGTTGGATGCTTCCGGTATATCAGGCTTCCGATTGGAAGAAAGGAGAATGTGGATTCTCATCTAAAGAGATAAAAGGATCTACCACTCGTCATTTAGGTACTTGGTGGACATCTCCTTCATTGTGGTTACGTAAATCTTTTTTTGTTGGCAAACAGGTGGGAAATTTAGCACTCAGGGTTGCTCATGACGGAGATACAAAAATATATTTGAATGGAACATTGATTTACGAAAAACAGGGACGGGATTATTGTATGGTAAACCTTGATGAAAAGCAACGAGAGCTTCTGAAAAAAGGAGAGAACTTGCTTGCTGTAGAAACAAATAAAGGGCGTGCCCAATTTTTTGATGTTTCTTTGTTTGATATGAGGAGTGAAACAGCAGATGATATTTTGATGACCCCGGGACAACCTAATATTTTAAGGGGGCCCAATGGATTTGAATGGTGGCTTATATATATGGCTAATAAAAATAATGAGTGTAGGGGGCAGTATATTAACCGTGTTCATTTCTTTAATAAAACATTATTTGTTGAAGGAATAACCGGTCCTTGTACAGATGGCTATCATCCGGAACCTTCTTTGCCCACTTTTTCAATGAAAGGGGAAACACCTTCTTTTGGAGTGCTGCAACAAGTGAAACCTTCTACAACTTATATGTTTGAAACAGCAGTCAAAACAGATGGAGATGCTGGTATCATTGCGTGGTGGAAAGATGTGGATAATAATGCTTATATCGGTTTCGATACAAAGAACCACAATTGGTATTTGCGTACCATTATTAATGGTAAAGAAAAGGAGGAATATTTCACTTTGCCTAAAGATTTTCGTTGGGGTGTTTATCATCATTTACGTATTGAACGTAATCAGGATTGTTTAAAAGTATGGTTGGATGAAATACCATCTCCTCAAAAACATCTGTTTACAAAGATTATTCCTGTGACGGAACCCGGTGTTCCCGGAGTGTTTGATCGGACTAAAAAAGCTTTGTTCGAAGGGGTGACTTATACTATCGGATTTGATGATGACCGGATACAGTTAAAAGAACATTCAGAAATATTGAAAGGTGATTTTCTTGATCATTATGAATTTAGTTTTCAACTTTCAGGTTTGTCCGATTGTAAGATGTCAGGAAGCTATCCGGTTTATGTGGATAAAGATAACTATGTAAAAGCTCAATTTAATGGTATCACGCGTATGCTGGAAGTGGTAGTTGTAAAACAAGGACAACAGATACTTGATAAAAAATATCCGTTGGAACATTTACAAATGGTTTATCCTGATGTGAAGTATACTGATTTTGTCGAAAAATGTTATCGTTTTATATCGCCTTCATGGATAAATGCCCTTTACCTGAACCGTCATGAAGTAGGGAATAAGGCGGAGTTTGTAGACGATATGTTTAGTAAATTTACAATAGAATATTTGAATGAGGGAAAATGGTATCCATTGAATAACAGCGGGGCGACGGTGGCAGAGCATCTGGCTTATAATCGTTTGTCTTTTACTCCGATAAAAACGGAAGGTATTCGTTTTATTAATAAAGACGCTCAGGATTTGGAACGGCATATTTATAAGTTGGGAATTCAAGAACAATTAAAGGAATCTTATAATTTCCGTGCGGTGAGAAGGGGAAATAAGCTCTATCTTTTTGTTGACGGAAGAGAATTAGGGAGATTGGATATTCATTATCCTGCTTCTTGTGTAGGATTTTGTTCTGGAAATTATTCTCCGGTATATAAAGGAATATTGTATTATCATATAGGAAACTGACTAGTATTATGAAAAAAAAAATGATTTTTATTTGGTTATTGATGTTGGGGACATTGACTTCTTGTCAGTCATGTTCCTCAGAATATAAGAATGTGAATGAAATAATTGTGGAAGAGCTGGAAATACCTGTTCCACTGGGTGACCCGTTTATATTGTTGCACAATGGGACTTATTATGCTTATGGTACTCACTCGGATGAAGGAATAGAGGTTTATATCTCGGATAATTTAAAAACGTGGAAATATAAAGGGCTGGCTTTGAATAAGAAGGATTCATGGGCAGACCGTTGGTTTTGGGCACCGGAAGTATATGAAGTGAATGGTAAATTTTATATGTATTATTCGGCAGATGAGCATATTTGTGTAGCAGTGGCAGATTCCCCTGTAGGACCATTTATACAAAATAAGCAAGAACCTATGATTGTTGAGGAGAAATGTATTGATAATTCTTTTTTCATGGATGATGACGGTACTCCTTATTTGTCATTTGTCCGTTTTAATGATGGGAATAATGTATGGATAGCCGAGTTGGAAAAAGATTTGATAACCCTTAAGAAAGAAACGATGCGTCCTTGTATTCATGTTTCACAGGCTTGGGAGGAAGTGTGGCCTCGAGTCAATGAAGGTTCTTATATTCTCAAACACAATGGAATTTATTATATGACTTATTCTGCGAATAGTTATGAAAGTCCATTCTATGGTGTAGGTTGTGCTACAGCTACCGATATAATGGGGGAATGGGCTAAATACGACGAAAATCCATTATTGCAAAATCCTGGTGGGTTGGTAGGTGTAGGGCATAGCGCCATGTTCACTGATAAAGAGGGAAAACTTCGTATTGTATTCCATGCCCACAAAGATAAAAGTAATATTCATCCGCGTGCTATGTATATTGGTACGGTAAATTTTGAGAATGTGAATGGAACAGACCGTATGAGAATCAGTAAAGAATATATAACTCCTAAATTACTGCAATGAGAAAAAATTTGATCCTGTCTATCTGCTTTTGTTTGGTGTCTTGCTCATCATCGTCTGCGCAAGAAGAAATACCTGATGGTGATAAAACCAGCTATTACTGGAATCCGGTGATAGATTATAGTCTGCCCGATCCTACTATTATAGAAGGTGGTGATGGTTATTATTATTTGTATGCAACCGAAGATATTCGTAATTTGCCGATCC
Organism: Phocaeicola sp. RTP21359st1_B8_RTP21360_211022; assembly: GCF_040911965.1. Lineage (NCBI taxonomy): Bacteria > Pseudomonadati > Bacteroidota > Bacteroidia > Bacteroidales > Bacteroidaceae > Phocaeicola > Phocaeicola sp. RTP21359st1_B8_RTP21360_211022. Next base: position 148,845 of record NZ_JBDFXP010000008.1, on the reverse strand, counting down.
ATCGTTCCAAGGATTTGATTAATTGGGAATGGGTAGGTACAGCATTCACGGATCGAACGCGTCCTGATTTTGAACCGGGTGGAGGCTTATGGGCTCCGGATATCAATAAGATAGGTGATACGTATGTACTTTATTATTCTATGTCTAAATGGGGAGGTGAGTGGACCTGTGGTATCGGTTGCGCTACGGCAGACAAACTTTCGGGGCCATTTAAAGACCATGGTCTGATGTTTCGGAGTAACGAGATTAATGTACAGAATTCTATTGACTCTTTCTATATAGAAGATGCCGGAAAGAAATTTTTGTTTTGGGGCAGCTTTCGGGGCATTTATGGCATTGAATTAAGTGAGGACGGTCTTTCAATAAAACAAGGGAAGAAGCCTCGGCAGGTGGCTGGTACAGCTTATGAAGGAACTTATATTCATAAAAAAGAAGGTTTTTACTATTTTTTTGCTTCCATAGGGACTTGCTGTGAAGGATTGAATAGCACTTACACTACTGTAGTTGCTCGTTCAGAAAATTTGTTTGGACCTTATGTTGATAAGAACGGGAGGACAATGATGGATAACCAACATGAAGTGTTGATTCATAAGAATAGTTCGTTTGTGGGAACAGGACACAATTCGGAGATTGTGACTGATAAAGTGGGTAATGATTGGGTATTTTATCATGCAGTGGCCACAAAGCATCCTGAAGGGCGTGTTTTGATGATGGATAAAATAAGTTGGAAAGACGGATGGCCTGTGGTAGCTACGGATTCTCCCTCATTGAAATCGGAAAAACCTGTATTGTAATTAATAAATACATAAAAATATGAATTGGAAAAACTTTGTATGTAGTGTGGTGTGTCTGGCAGGAATGACTTGTGCGGAAGCTGTGAACTATACACCGGAAAATGTTTCGGCTTCCATTGCTTTGAAAGTGCCTGGTAATGATGCGAAGCGGTATCCGCTGACTTTGCAGCAATTGGATAATAGTAATTTTGAATATCAGTGGGTGGCGGCCGATAAATTACCTGTGGTGATTTATCAGAATGTTGAAGAAAAAGACGGCAACCAGCGTATTGTCATTTTTATGACTGCATTGGATGATGTTTATTTCAATTTTGGTGAGCAGGTAATGACTGGTTGTCATCATGATGATTGTTTGTTTTATATGCCTGGATTTTGGTATCGTCGTAACTTGCGTTCTCCTCAAGAAGCGCCGTCTTTTCATACCTCGGATAGCTGGTTGGTTCGTGAAGACCGTTTAAGTACTCCCTTGACTGCTATTTTTGATGAAAAGAATAGGAAAACATATTCTGTTATCCGGCTGGATAATATGGCTTCGGATGCTTTGACTACCCATAAGGAAGGGGAAGTGATATTGTCTGGTAAAACCTCTATAGGTTATACAGGATTTGAAAACCTCTCGGGTATCGCTTCTTTGTCTTTTGGGTTTCCTTACAAGGAAGCTCCTAAAACTTATATTCGTAAATTGACATTGGCTCCTTCGGTTGAGGCCTATCAATTATTACGTAAAGGTGAGAGTCTTTCTCTGACTTGGGAATTACATGAGTCGGAAATTGCTGATTTTTCAGAATGTGTGCAGCATATTTGGGAATATTCTTATGATACAAACTGTCCTCAAATTGTAAATACACCTTATTCTCCTGAGAAAATGAAGGAAGTGATGAGTAATTTCTTCGTGGAAAGTTTTGTCGGAAATACTCCTACTCATTATTATTCGGGGGTGGAATTGCGTACAGCTACTTGTGACCAAACGGATGTTGCCGAAGTGGGTTTTGTGGGACGTACTTTGTTGAATGCTTTTAATGCATTGGAATATGGAGAACAGCAGCGTCGTACGGATTTGGTGACGAATGCTTATAAAATTTTTGATTCTTATTTGCAGAATGGATTTTCGGAAACGGGTTTCTTTAATGAAGTAGTACATTATAGGCGTAATTTTGTAGAGTCTGTTCATAGTATCCGCCGTCAGTCTGAAGGGGTATATGCCCTGCTTCATTTTTTGAATTACGAAAGACTGCAAGGTCGTAAACATCCTGAGTGGGAAAAGCGTATAAAAAGTATGTTGGATATGTTTCTGCGTTTACAAAATAAGGACGGTAGTTTTCCTCGTAAGTTTAAAGATGACTTTTCTATTGTAGACAAGAGTGGGGGAAGTACCCCTTCGGCAACTTTGCCATTGGTTATGGGATATAAATATTTTAAGGATAAACGGTATTTGGCAAGTGCAAAACATACGGTGGAGTATTTGGAAAAGGAATTGATTTCGAAGTCCGATTATTTTTCTTCTACTTTGGATGCTAATTGCGAGGATAAAGAGGCATCTTTGTATGCGTCAACTGCCGCTTACTATTTGGCTTTAGCTACAAAAGGAGCTGAACGAGCCCATTATGCTGGGTTGGCGAGGAAGGCAGCTTATTTTGCATTGTCATGGTACTATACATGGGATGTCCCTTTTGCCCCCGGTCAGATGTTGGGTGATTTAGGGTTGAAAACTAGAGGCTGGGGAAATGTTTCTGTAGAAAATAACCATATTGATGTCTTTATCTTTGATTTCGCTGACGTATTGAACTGGTTGGCAAAAGAATATAATGAAAAGCGTTTTTCGGATTTTTCTCAGGTAATCAGTACATCAATGCGTCAGTTGTTACCCTATGAAGGGCATCGATGTGGTATTGCCAAAACAGGATATTATCCGGAGGTTGTCCAGCATACTAACTGGGACTACGGTAAGAATGGTAAAGGCTATTATAATGATATTTTTGCTCCGGGATGGACAGTGGCTTCATTGTGGGAATTATTTTCTCCGGGACGTGCCGAGAAGTTCTTGAAAAAATAGTTTGAAAATTGATAATTTATTATGATGTTAAGTGATTAGCATTTCATTTAAAACTTGATTTTCTTTTCTTTTGTAGGGAAAGGTATGTCCTTTTTCAGAAAATCAGCTTTCTCTTTAAGGAAGGATACCTGAAGTATATTAAAAAGCCGGGGATTGTCTTTACAGATGTTCCCGGCATAATTTTTTACCGTCACTGGCATTATTGTTCTGACTTTACATCTCTTATTGAATAAAACAAGTAAAAGAAAGAATTTCTCTATGTTAAGATAACAGTTTACTTTAAATTCTTAACTTTGTTCCCCTTGAAAAATGATTGTTACAAGATAATTTAACAGCTAAAAATGCAACAATATAAAAGACCGGAAGCTATAAAACGTATGAATGAGCTGGCGGGTAGCCGGAAGCCTTTCCTTTTTATTATAGATTATAAACAGCAGTGTTCCTTGATAGAGGAAATAAGTCGGATTGATTCTACCCGTTGCCGTTATAACTTTAATGGAGTGAAAAATGTGGATACTGTAACAGAAAGTTACAGTGGGCAGATAGACTGGAACTTTGTTCCAATGTCTTTGACAGACTACCGGCAGGCTTTTGAAATCGTAAAACGGAATATTCTGGCAGGTAACAGCTATCTCGCTAATTTGACTTGCAAGGTTCCTGTCAGTACTAATCTTACTTTGGAGGATGTGTTCCGGTACTCCAAAGCGCTTTATAGACTTTGGTTGAAAGATAAACTGGTCTGTTTCTCACCCGAAATTTTTGTTCGTATAGAAGATGGCGAGATAAAATCTTTCCCCATGAAAGGAACGATTGACGCTACCTTGCCTAATGCGGAAAAACTGTTGATGGATGATCCTAAGGAAACTGCCGAACATGCTACCATTGTAGATCTGATTCGTAATGATTTGAGTATGGTGGCGGAACAGGTCAGGGTTGTCCGCTATCGTTATTGTGACCGGCTTGAAACCAATAAGGGACCTATCTTTCAGACAAGCTCCGAAATATGTGGTGTCTTGCCCGATGATTACCCGTCGCATATAGGAGATATTATATTTCGTTTGTTACCAGCCGGTTCCATAACCGGAGCGCCCAAATCCAAGACGATGGATATTATTGAAGAAGCGGAAAATTATGAGCGTGGATTTTATACGGGCATAATGGGTTATTGTGACGGCAGGACTTTAGACAGTGCGGTGATGATCCGTTTTTTAGAACAGGAAGGAGAGAATCTTTATTATAAGGCGGGGGGAGGAATTACTTCAAAGAGTGATTTACAAAGTGAATATAATGAAATGATACAGAAGATTTATGTACCCATTTATTGAAACTATACGGATAGAACAAGGAAAAGCGTGTAATTTGTCTTATCATAATGAAAGACTGAACAATACCCTTCATCATTTCTGGCCGGACTGTGCCGGCATAGAATTAGGTGAATACCTGAAATTGACACCGGAGATGAACGGAATGAAATGTAGGGTGATTTATGATGGAGGTGGAATAAAAGAAATTAGTTATGAAGCCTATCAGATGCGTCCGGTACATTCTTTGCAGTTGGTTTATTCGGATGATATAGATTATACTTATAAAAGTACAGACAGGGAAGCTTTAAACCGGCTTTTTGCCTGCCGTGGAGAACGGGATGATATTTTAATTGTCAGACGCGGACTGCTGACCGATACTTCCATAGCTAATATTGCCTTGTTTGATGGTAAGGATTGGTTCACACCTAAATTACCTTTGTTGAGAGGGACTTGCCGTACAGCATTGATTGACAACGGAATTATAAAAGAAAAAGATATCCGGCCGGAAGAACTATCCTCTTATTCTTTTGTTAGGTTATTTAACGCTATGATTAAATGGGGAGCGTTGGAATTTTCTACCGGAACCATTTACGGATAATAAGAAAGAAGGTGGAATTTTGAAGATTTTTGTTTGTTTCCTTAAATAATTTGCTATATTTGCAAAAAAAATATAAATATAGGTAGGGTATGAGATTGCGGACAGTTGCCAAGTTGGGTATGGTGCTATCAGTGGTATTGTTTTGTACGGCTGTGGGCTTTTACGGCTTTGCTAAGTTAAGCCTGACGGATAAGAGTCGTGAGATCAATCTCTTCTCACTTGTACCGGCTGATTGCATCGGTGTGTTGGAGAGTGATAATATTAATTATTTTCTGAATGAATTTCCTCAATTGAACTATTCTGAAGAACTGGGTAATTTCCAGTTTCCCGGTTTGTTTAATTATGTGTTGGGAGGTTTGAACGAATATACCACTAACACTGCTCATGGTCTGAGCAGTAAGATGAGCCGGGTGGTGGTCAGTTTCCATTCTCCGGGTACTCCGCGTGACCAGGTGGTATATTTCCGTATGGGGGCTGATGATAAGGAAACATTGGGAGATATGTTGTTAGAGAGAACTCCGGGAAGTTTTTCACCTAAAAAAGAGAAATACAGAGGAAAAACTATAGCAGTCTATCCATTGGGCAATAATGATTTTCTAGCTGTCTATAGCGAGGCGGGATTCTATGTGGTGAGTTATCAGAAGAGTTTGATAGAGAAAGTGATTGATGCGCGTGAGGATGAAGAGAAAGCATTGAGTAATGATCCCGTGTTTGCCAAAGCGATGCAGAAAAAGAAAACGCATAACTTCCTGACTTTATACGGACGTACACCGTCTATGCCTTTCTTGCAGGATAACAGTGGCTGTTGGAGTGAGTTTGACTTTCACATGAACAGTGATGTGGTGTACCTCACCGGAGATACTTTTATGCCTGATTCATGCGGCTGTGTGAACCAGATGGCCGAAAAATTGAAGAATATTCCGGATATAAGGGAAGATAGTTTGATTATTTCTGCTGATAAAGATTCCATGGCAAATTATATGGAAGAGGCCTACGAAAGAAATAGCAGGACATTGTTCAATGAATGTGTAGCCAATCTTTCACGTGATGCAGCCTTTATGCTTGTGGCGGACATGAACAAGATTTCCCGCAACCCGGAACGTTTCGAGCCTTATTTGCCGGCATTTCTGTTGGAGAATGCTCCTTTATTCCATTCGTTTATTCTTTCAACCCAATTGTCGGTTGTGAACGACCGGCTTTCCCATATCATGGTACTGACATATAAGGATTAGCGCAACTTATGTCGGTGGAAGTGGGGAGCCACTTTGCTTCTAAAATAAAATAACGAAATAACAGTGAGTGCGGCTCCGAATAGATAGGCCATCTTGAAGGTGGCTATTTCTGCTATATATCCGCCCAATAACATGCCGGCGCCTATACCTACATCCCACGAAGTCAAGTAGGTACTGGTTGCCGTACCACGCTGGTTGTTGGGGGCCAAGTTCACAAACAGCGTGTTATAGGCAGGGAACATGGTTCCAAACCCAATACCTAGTAAAAGAGCTATGGTGAACAGAAAATAAGTGGTCCATTGCAGACTCCATGTTGTCAGCCATCCGCATGAACTCAAACCGAAGAAACAGAAGCAGACCAGATACAGGCCGGCTTCAATAACTTGAGTAACCATTCCCCGGTCTACCAGGCGTCCGGAGAAAAGACGGGAAACTGCCATTCCCAACGCCATGAAGGTGAAGAAGAAACCGGTGGATGACTGGATACCTATTTGCTTGGCATACATTGCAACGTAATTGGTGGTCATGCCATAAGGGATGGATAGTAATAACAGACTGAAACCTGCCGGTATTCCTTTAAGCAAAATAAAGCGGTCCAATGATATCGGTTCTCGTTTTACAGGAGGTTTGTAGGTGGTCTTTACCAATGAGGCGCATAGAAATCCTATCAGGCAGGAACCTAATGAGCAACAGAAGATAAGCGTATAGTCTGCTCCTGCATCATGTAGGAAGAGTCCGGTCATCGGTCCGATGGACATGGCTATATTGTTTGCCAGCCCATAATATCCTAATCCTTCCCCACGACGTGAAGAAGGCATGATATCAATGACAATGGTATTTCCGCTGACTGTCACCATGCCGAATGATACTCCGTGTATAATGCGGAATAAAATAAATAAGGTTAGTGTTCCTGCAATGAGATATCCTCCGAAGATGGCGGTAAAAGTGAAATAAGCCAACAGATAAAGTGGTTTGCGGGCAAATGTATCTAACAGATAGCCGGAAAAGGGGCGTATGCACAGGGCGGCAATGGTGTAACAGGAAAGTACGGCCCCTATGGTTGTTTTGTTGGCGTCGAAAACTTCTGCCAGATAGAAAGGCAATACAGGCATCAGTAACCAGAATCCAAAGAATAATAGAAAATTGGCTGCCAGTATTTCTATATAATTTTTGGTAATCAGCTTGTCCTTCATAAGCAATAATGTGCTAATATGTCAATGTATCAATATGCTAATGTGGCAATATGTTAATATGCCAATTGACCGCGTTCTATTCCGCATGGCAATTGGCATATCAGCACATGGTCACATTGACACATTATTAATTGGCTGCTTCGAATTCTTTCAGGAAGCGGGTATCGTTTTCAGAGAATAATCGTAAGTCGTTTACACGATATTTCAAGTTGGTAATGCGTTCAATACCCATACCTAGCGCATAGCCTGAGTAAACTTTGCTGTCAATGCCGTTGGCTTCCAATACATTCGGATCCACCATACCACATCCCAGAATTTCCACCCAGCCTGTGCCTTTACAGAACGGACAACCTTTTCCGCCGCAAATATTACAACTGATATCCATTTCGGCACTTGGTTCGGTGAACGGGAAATAGGACGGACGCAGACGGATTTGAGTATCTTCGCCGAACATTTCTTTGGCAAACAACAGCAATACCTGCTTCAAATCAGTGAATGATACATTCTTGTCAATGTAGAGTGCTTCCACTTGATGGAAGAATGCATGGGCACGATAACTGATCGCTTCATTGCGGTATACACGTCCCGGACAGATGATGCGGATAGGAGGTTGCGAATGTTCCATAGCTCTTGCCTGTACGGAAGAGGTGTGAGTGCGAAGTACGATGTTCTTTTTCACATCTTCCTGATTGGCTTCGATGAAGAAAGTATCTTGCATATCACGTGCAGGATGGTCTTCGGCAAAATTCATGGCAGTGAATACGTGCAAGTCGTCTTCTATTTCGGGACCGTCGGCAATACTGAAGCCCAGCCGATGGAATATATCAATGATTTCATTCTTTACAATGCTCAGCGGGTGACGTGTTCCCAGTTCGATGGGATAAGCCGTACGGGTAAGATCCATTTCGGCTGCGCTGTTATCTTGGGTTTCGAAAGCTTCTTTCAATGAGGCGATACGCTCCTGAGCCTTGTTCTTCAGCTCGTTCAGTTTCATACCCACCTCTTTTTTCTGCTCGGCAGGTACGTTGCGGAAGTCTGCCATCAACTCATTAATCGCTCCTTTTTTGCTAAGATATTTAATGCGCAAGGCTTCCAATTCTTCCGCATTGGCTGCTTGCAAGCCTTCAATTTCCTGAAGTAATTGTTCTATTTTAGCTAACATAGTTTCTTCTTTATTTTTTAATGACCGCAAAGTTAGCGAATTAAACCCATATATTTTGCTGAAAACTAAAAAAAACGATATTTTTGCATCGATTTTTTCTAAATATAGAAAATGAGAAAACTTATAATCGGAGTTTGTCTGCTTATGCTGATAAGCTCCTGTGGAGGTGGGAAAAAGAAAATGGACCCCTTCGAGACGCTTACTGAGGAGATTGATTCGCTGACTGCAACCCCGGACACAACAGAAGCGATGGCTGTGGTAGAGGAAGAACCAATGGTTCCCGCTACGGCCGACGAAAGTTTTGCCGACTTTTTCTACAATTTTGCCAGTGATGAAAAATTACAATTGTCACGCATCGTGTTCCCTTTGCCGTATTATACAATGGAAAAGAAAGAGCACATTGAAAAGGAGCAATGGAAACACGATCCTTTATTCAGCCGGCAGGATGCCTATACAGTTCTGTTCGATAAGGCGGAAGACATGGAAATGGAGAAAGATACGGGTCTAACCAGTGTCAAGATAGAATGGATTTACTTGAAGAAGGGAAAAATCAAGCGGTACTATTTTGAGCGGCTGAAGGGGCTGTGGAAACTGGAAGCCATAGATTTTGCGGATATGCCGAGAGAGGATACCGGTAAGGAGGACTTCTTTGAGTTTTATGAACGTTTTGCCAATGATTCTGTTTTCCAGTTGTCTCGTTTGCACGAACCGTTGAAGTTTGTGACCGCTGATCCCGAAGACGAGTTTCAGATATTGGAAACGACTTTGGAGGCCGGGCAATGGTTCGCATTCCAGCCTGTATTGCCTCGTGAGAATCTGACTAATGTAAACTATGGCCAGAACGAGAATGTGCATTCCAATACGAAGGTGATTGAAATGAAAGGTTTTGGCAATGGATTTAATAATACGCTCTATTTTGAACGGCGCCACGGTTTGTGGAAACTGATGCAGTTTGAGGATCTGAGCGATTGATTTGATTGTAAATGAAGGAAATAAAAGACTACTCTCTGTTGCCTCATAATACATTTGGTATGGATGTGAAGGCATCTTTGTTTGTGGAATATGAATCGGTGACAGAGCTGCAATCCATCTTGTCGGATAAAAAACTGATGGCCGGTAACTGGTTGCATATTGGCGGAGGAAGCAATCTGCTTTTTAAAGGTGATTATGCGGGAACTGTCCTGCATTCGGCTATCCGGGGGTATGAGGTGGTTGCTGAAAACGAACAGGAAATAGAGGTAAGGGCAGGAGCCGGTGAGGTGTGGGATGATTTTGTGGCATATACCGTGAAAAACAGTTGGTATGGTGCTGAAAATCTGTCATTGATTCCCGGTGAAGTGGGTGCTTCTGCCGTTCAGAATATCGGTGCGTATGGTGTTGAGGCAAAAGATTTGATTGTAAGTGTGGAAACCGTCGAGGTGGAAACCGGCAGGAAACGGATTTTTACCAAAGAGGAATGCCGTTATGCTTATCGTGAAAGCATTTTCAAGAAAGATTTGAAAGGTAAATATATAGTGACTTACGTCACCTATCGTTTAAGTAAACAGCCGGTTTTTAATCTGGAGTATGGAAATGTGCGTGGCGAATTGGAAAAGCGAGGAGGTGAGGTGGCATTGGAGAATGTAAGGAAGGTGATTATTGCCGTGCGTGAAGCCAAGTTGCCCGATCCCCGGGTGCAGGGAAATGCCGGAAGTTTCTTTATGAATCCGATTGTTCCACGCAGGCAGTTTGAAATAGTACAGCAACAGTATCCTGATATGCCACATTATGAGGTGGATGGCAATAGGGTGAAGATTCCTGCTGCATGGATGATAGACCGTTGCGGCTGGAAAGGCAAACAAATAGGACGCGCGGGTGTTCATTCTAAACAGGCATTGGTCTTGGTGAACTGTGGGGGCGCTACGGGAGATGAAGTGATTGCTCTTGCCAGACGGATACAGGAGTCTGTGCTTCAAAAGTTCGGGGTGGCTATCTCTCCCGAAGTGAATTTTATATAAGGTATGATATGAAGATTACAATACTAGGCAGCGGAACGTCTACGGGAGTACCCGAAATAGGGTGCAAATGTCCGGTATGCACCAGCAGCGATCCCCGGGACAACCGTTTGCGTTGTTCGGGACTGGTAGAAACGGAAGGGCTCCGGATTCTAATAGATTGCGGTCCCGATTTCCGTGAACAGATGATACGGTTGAACGATTTCAAGCCGTTGGACGGCGTTTTGATTACTCACGAACACTATGACCATGTAGGAGGCTTGGATGATTTGCGTCCTTTCTGTCGTTTTCGCGATGTGCCGGTTTATGCCGAACAATATACGGCAGAGCGTTTACGCCAGCGTATTCCTTATTGTTTTGCCGAACATCTTTATCCGGGAGTTCCCCGTATTACATTAGAGGAAATTGTTCCCGATTCTCCTTTTATTATCGGCAATCCCGAAGGAAACAAAGTAGAGGTGACACCTCTTCGGGTAATGCACGGCAAACTGCCCATTTTGGGATACCGTATCGGCCGGATGGCATGGATTACCGATATGTTGACGATGCCTGGGGCTGAATATGATTTGCTGCAAGGACTGGATGTGTTGGTAATGAATGCATTGCGTCCTCAGCCTCACCATACCCACCAGAATTTGAAGGAGGCTTTGGACAATGCACAAAGAATAGGAGCCGGGGAAACCTATTTTATTCACATGAGTCATCATATAGGATTACATGCTGATGCTGAACGGTTATTGCCGCCGCATGTGCATTTTGCATACGATGGAATGAAAATTTGTTTATAAAGCCGGCTTCAACGAATACCGGCACAATCCGTTCAACCCGCATTCCGAACATTTCGGTGTCCGTGCCACACAAACATATCTTCCGTGTAAAATAAGCCAATGATGTGCGGTGGGCACAATCTCCTTCGGAATATACTTCATCAGATATTTCTCGGTAGCCAGCGGTGTGGTGCAGGTTTGAGGAACCAGCCCGATGCGGTGGCTCACGCGGAACACATGTGTATCTACCGCCATGGCCGCTTTATTGAATACTACACTTTGGATGACGTTGGCTGTCTTGCGTCCCACTCCCGGCAGTTTGACCAGTTCTTCCAATGTTCCCGGTACTTCGCTATGAAAATCTTTCACCAGCATTTGCGCCATGCCCACCAGGTGTTTTGCCTTGTTGTTGGGATAACTTACACTCCGTATGTATTCATAAATCACTTCCGGCGTCGAAGCGGCCAATGCCTCAGGAGTCGGGAAATCCCGGTAAAGAGGAGGGGTGATCATATTTACCCGTTTGTCCGTGCATTGTGCACTCAGGATAACAGCTATCAATAACTCGAATGGGTTATTGTAATGAAGTTCGGTTTCGGCAACAGGCATCGCTTCTTGAAAATAAGCGATCACCTTGTTATAAAGTTCTTGTTTTTTCATCTTACCTTCTTTTTTCGGTTACAAATATAATTGATAAATCAATAGGGTAGAATTATTCGGGCAATTCATTTGTTTAGTTGAGTAAACTTCTTATATTTGCATAAATATATTAGATTTATGCAGCTTAACGTAAAGAATGAAACTTCTACATTGAAAGCTGTGGTGCTTGGACAACCCGGTTCCATAGGGAAGGTCCCCACGCTGGAAGAAACTTATGACGCCAAGTCATACGAGTCCGTATTGCATAACATATACCCCCATGAAGAAGATATTTTCAAAGAGATGAGATGCTTTGAAAGCGTATTGTTGAAATATGGGGTACAGGTCTATCGCCCGTGGACACTGGAGAATTGTAATCAGGTGTTTGCCCGTGATGTGGGATTTGTGATTGACGACAAGATTATTGTTTCCAACATCATCCCCAACCGGGAGGATGAGAAGGAAGCCTACGAAGTGGTCTATAATCAGATAGCTTATAACAAGATTTTCAACCTTCCCGAAAAGGCGCACGTAGAGGGAGGTGATGTGGTGCTTTACAATAATATAGTGTTTGTAGGCCTTTATACCCAGCCCGATTACCCGCAGATGAAGACGGCACGTACCAACCGGTATGCTTTTTCCTTTCTGAAAGAAATCTGTCCGGGGAAGATATTCATCCCCTTGGAGCTGAAAAAACATAATACAGATCCACGTGCGGGGATTCTGCATCTGGATTGTACCTTTATGCCGGTAGGGAAAGGGCATGCGATTATTTATAAGGACGGATTTATGTATCCTCAGGATTATCATACTCTGCTCGATTTGTTCGGCAGGGAGAATGTATTTGAAATAACGCGGGAAGAGATGTACTATATGAATACGAATGTCTTTTCCATCTCTCCTGAGGTAGTGGTTTCTGAAAAGAACTTTATCCGCCTGAATACCTTTATGGAAGAGGTATGGGGAATGACGGTAGAGCGTGTACCTTATTATGAAATATCTAAGATGGGCGGACTGTTGCGCTGCTCCACCTTACCATTAATCCGAGAAAATGACTAAACAAACAACAAACCACATTTTGATGGTGGAACCCGTGGCCTTCGGGTTCAATGAAGAAACAGCGGCCAACAATTATTTCCAGCAGCGGACAGTTGCGGCAGGTGAAACAGTACAAGCTTGTGCCTTGAAGGAATTTCGGGGCATGGTGGATAAGTTGCGTGCAAACGGCATAGAGGTAATAGCGGTGCAGGATACCCCGATACCTCATACTCCGGATTCCATATTTCCGAACAACTGGGTGTCCTTTCACGACGACGGAACGGTGGTGCTGTATCCTATGTTTGCGGAAAACCGCAGGGCGGAAAGACGGGCGGATATCTTGCAGCGGATAGAGTCGGAGGGGTTCTGCATCCGTCGGAAGGTAGATTATACAGGTTTTGAAGAAGAAAACCGGTTCCTGGAGGGGACCGGGGGAATCATTCTGGACCGGGTGAACCGTTATGCATACGCGGCTTTGTCGCAACGGGTGGACGAAGCTTTATTTGGTCGGTTCTGCAAGGAGCAGAATTTTAGTCCGGTGTCCTTTCATGCTTATCAGACTGTAAACGGACAACGTCTGCCCATTTATCATACCAATGTCATGATGTGTGTGGCGACAGATTATGCGGTCGTTTGTCTGGACAGCATCGACGACGTGGAAGAGCGTGAGCAGGTTTGTCACGTCTTGCGGCAGACAGGGAAAGAAATCATTGCCATCTCCGAGGAACAGATGCATCATTTTGCCGGAAATATGCTTCAGGTGGAGAACGGGAAAGGCGCATTGTTTCTAGTGATGTCTCAAAGTGCTTACGATTCGTTGGATGAAGGCCAGTTACAACGGCTGTCTAAGTATAACGCGTTGCTTCCCATGCCCATCCCTACCATTGAAACGCTGGGAGGAGGAAGTGCCCGTTGCATGATGGCGGAAATATTCTTGAAGAAAGAAAAACATTAAATGATAAAAAGCTTATGGATGCAAAATTATCGGCAGCTCAATTGATGGAGCTTGAGAACAAACATGGAGCACACAATTATCATCCTGTTCCTGTGGTATTGGATAAGGGAGAAGGTGTGTTTGTATGGGATGTGGAAGGAAAGAAATATTATGATTTCCTTTCCGCTTATTCGGCAGTGAACCAAGGACATTGTCATCCGCGTATTATCGATACGTTGGTAAAACAGGCGCGAAAGCTGACTTTGACTTCACGCGCTTTTTATAACAGCCAGTTGGGACGGTATGAAGAATTTGTCACCCGTTATTTCGGATATGACAAGGTCTTACCGATGAATACGGGAGCCGAGGCAGTAGAAACCGCATTGAAGCTTTGCCGCAAATGGGCGTATGAAGTAAAAAAGCTTCCCAAGGATACGGCGGAAATCGTTGTATGCCGGAATAATTTTCATGGGCGTACTACCACTATCGTTTCTTTCTCCATTGATCCGGACGCTTACAATAACTACGGACCTTTTACCCCCGGTTTTGTCGTGATTCCCTACAATGATGCCGAAGCATTGGCGAAAGTGCTGGACGAACATCCTCATGTGGCCGGATTCCTGGTTGAGCCCATTCAGGGAGAGGCAGGTGCTTATGTACCCGATGAGGGATATTTGAAAAAATGTTACGACTTGTGCCGTGCCCACAATGTACTTTTTATAGCCGATGAAGTGCAGACCGGCATTGCCCGTACAGGCAAATTGCTGGCTTGTGATTATGAGAATGTTCATCCGGATATCCTGATTTTGGGAAAGGCTTTATCGGGTGGGGCCTGTCCTGTTTCTGCGGTATTATCATGCAATGAAGTGATGGATGTTATCCGTCCGGGGCAACATGGCTCCACTTTTGGCGGAAATCCTATTGCTGCGGCAGTGGCTGTTACGGCGCTGGAGGTAGTACGGGACGAACAGTTGGCGGACAGGGCATACAGGCTGGGACTGATATTCCGGGAAGAGATGAGAAAACTGTGCGAAACATCTCGTGTGGCTTCTTTTGTCCGGGGCAAGGGATTGCTGAATGCGTTGATAATCAATAATGATGAAACGAAGGATTTGGCGTGGGAGATTTGCTTGAAATTGGCCGAAAACGGTTTGCTGGCCAAACCGACACATACGAATATTATTCGTTTTGCTCCGCCATTGGTGATTACAGAGGAACAATTAAAGGAGTGTATCGAAATTATAAAGAAGACGATTGCTTTGTTTGAATAAAGGATTTTTTATCCTGTCTTTTAGGGGTGGATTCAATCTGCCCCTAAAATCGTTTTTACTGATACCCACCTGTTTGTGACGCTTCATCTTTCATTGTTCCATACTGTTTGGCTATAGAAAAGGTAATTATTTGATGAGGCTGTTTCTTCTTGATAAGAATATTTAATGCAGTTATATCCGGTTAACTCGGAAATAATTTCTATCTTTGCACCCCGAATTAAAAAATAGACGTATGATGCCGTGAATAGCGGTCGTGTATTCTAGAACACCACGTAAAAAACAGGAGAAATGAAGAATAATAATACTGTATCTGTATCGTTCATGTTGCTTGGCATACTGTTTTGTGTATGTCTTGTCGCAGCAAATTTATTGGAAACCAAAGTTGTCCAGATCTGGAAAATTACGGCAACTGCCGGACTGGTTGTATTTCCTATCTCTTACATTATCAATGATTGTATAGCCGAAGTATGGGGCTTCCGCAAGGCACGTCTTATCATTTGGATGGGCTTTGCCATGAATTTCATGGTGGTAGCTTTGGCGCAGCTTGCCATTCTGATGCCCGCAGCTCCGTTTTGGGAAGGAGAGGAGGGCTTCAACTTCGTTTTCGGCATGGCGCCCCGCATCGCTGTAGCCAGTCTGACCGCTTTCTTGGTCGGCTCTTTTCTCAATGCCTATGTCATGAGTAAAATGAAGCTGGCTTCGGGAGGAAAGAACTTTTCACTTCGTGCCATCACTTCCACTTTGGTGGGTGAGAGTGCCGATTCCATGATTTTCTTTCCTGTTGCCTTTGGAGGTTTGATGCCTGCCGGTGAACTGATAAAGATGATGGTTATTCAGGCAGTGCTCAAGACACTCTATGAAATTATTATCCTGCCCGTTACCATCCGTGTGGTAAATTACATCAAGAAGGTGGATGGCAGTGATGTCTTTGATGAGCATATCTCATACAATGTATTGAAAATCAAAGAACTTTAATAAGGTGCTGATGTGTCAGTGTGCTGGTTAGCCAATTACCATGCGGTATATGGCGCAGCATATCCACATAGCGCGGCAATTGGCACATTGGCGTATTAGTAAATTGAAAAATTGTCAACAATGAATAAAAGTGACGCATTGGTTGTGTTCAGCGGAGGGCAGGACTCAACCACTTGCCTGTTTT
The DNA here is from genome assembly GCF_040911965.1 of Phocaeicola sp. RTP21359st1_B8_RTP21360_211022. Taxonomy (NCBI): domain Bacteria; kingdom Pseudomonadati; phylum Bacteroidota; class Bacteroidia; order Bacteroidales; family Bacteroidaceae; genus Phocaeicola; species Phocaeicola sp. RTP21359st1_B8_RTP21360_211022. Next base: position 132,707 of record NZ_JBDFXP010000008.1, on the reverse strand, counting down.
GGGCAAAAAAACATTTCCGCAAAGTGTATGCTTTAAGCTTTATCTATGGACAAAAGCATGTGAAGGAAGTGGAGCTGGCCCGTGCTATTGCCGGAAAGGCAGGGGTGGAGTTTAAAGCGATGGATGTTTCCTTTATAGGCAACCTGGGTAAAAATTCGCTGACAGATACTACGATAACGATGGATGAGGTGAAGCCTGCCGATAGTTTCCCTAATACGTTTGTGCCGGGGCGGAATTTGTTCTTTCTGAGCATTGCAGCTGTCTATGCACGCGAATTGGGGATCAATCATATCGTGACCGGTGTGTCGCAGACAGACTTCAGCGGTTATCCCGATTGCCGGGATGCTTTTATCAAGTCGCTGAATGTGACATTGAACCTTGCCATGGACGAGCAGTTCGTGCTTCACACTCCGTTGATGTGGATTGATAAAGCGGAAACATGGGCGTTGGCGGACGAATTGGGCGTGCTCGATTTGATCCGGCATGAAACGCTGACTTGCTATAATGGCGTACCGGGGGATGGCTGCGGTCATTGCCCGGCCTGTAAGCTCCGTCGTGAAGGATTGGAAAAGTATCTGGAGATAAAGGCGGAAAGAGAGAAATGCTAGGATAAACGAAGGTGTTTTCTCTTTGTATGAAAGGTGTTCCTTTCTTGCCGGGTATATCGTTTCACTTTAGTGAGCAAATTTTATCACTGAAGTGAAGAAGTTTCATCACTCAAGTGGTACAGTTTCATCACTTCAGTGAAACGATGTACTTGACAGGGAGAGAATTTCTATTCCAAGGTATGAAAGAGAAAACATGAATATGAAAAAAACAGATTTTAATGGAAAGAAAAGATGAATTGACCCTTCTCGGGTCGAAGACCGAGTACAGGCAAGATTATGCTCCCGAAGTGTTGGAGTCCTTTGTGAACAAACATCCCGGAAACGACTATTGGGTACGTTTTAACTGTCCCGAATTTACCAGTTTGTGTCCTATTACAGGACAGCCCGATTTTGCGGAAATCCGTATCTCCTACCTGCCTGATGTGAAAATGGTGGAGAGCAAGAGCTTGAAGCTGTATTTGTTTAGTTTCCGTAATCATGGCGATTTTCATGAAGATTGCGTGAATATCATCATGAAAGATTTGATTAAGCTGATGGATCCTAAATATATTGAGGTGACGGGCATTTTTACTCCGCGCGGTGGTATTTCCATTTATCCGTATTGTAATTACGGCCGTCCGGGTACTAAGTATGAGGAATTGGCGGAGTATCGGATGCGTAATCACGATTTATAGATGTATCTCTTGGAATGAATAGATAGATTGTGGACTCAAATATTTGCTGGTTTTGAAAATTTGTTCTATTTTTGCACTCCGAAAAAAGGAGAGGTGCTCGAGTGGTTGAAGAGGCACGCCTGGAAAGCGTGTATACCCCAAAAGGGTATCCGGGGTTCGAATCCCCGTCTCTCCGCAAAAGTAGAAAAGTTAAAGTTGTAGATTCTTGAATTTGAACAATTCAAGAATTTTTCTTTTTCCAGCACTTATCTGTATGGATGATAATGCGGAAAGTGGTGAATACAAAAGGTGAATAAGAAACAGTACCCATAGTTCAGGCAGATTGATTTTATAATGGATGTAAAAACAATCTAATCGGGATATTATTATGGATATAAATTGATTGACGCAAAGGCTGGAAAAGTATAGCTTATGCTCAATGAATCATTTATGAAGGATCCCTTTCAAAATCCTTCACGACAACACATTGAAAAACAATGTATTGTGTAAATATGAAGGATTTGAAGGATTTCCCGGTATTTTTTTATTTAAATAGGTTTTATGATAACTCCAATCCCAGTGCTTCTTTTAATTTCAGCAGATTCGGGTTTTTCTTGCTCATCATCTGGAAACGTTCCACATGGCTGTAAGCACGGATGTTCTCGGTAGGGGCACTGACACGTACCGTCATGGTAATTTTCCGGTTGTGCAGACGTTCGCGTAAGTGATTCTGAACCGATGGTATCAATTGTACCATATATTTTTCCACCATATCATTGTCTACTGTCACTTCAAAAGTCGTGTCATTCAACAAATGCGGATGCATGTTCATCATTCGTGCGGAGTTAGCCTTCTCTTCCTTGGGCAGGGCGGCTGCAAATTCACGCCAGTAATAGTCCAGATCTTTTTCATTGAAAATATAATCTTCGTATGTGGCATCGTTTTGGGCAGCGGTGCTTGCCGCTTTTGCTTCTTGCTTCTCCGCGGCTTGCTGTTCGTGCAAAGGACGGCGCAGGGATATACCGAGTGAGCCCGCCTTGAACACCGGGATTTTTTTCTCTTCTCTGGTCTGAGGCAGCGGGCTTGGACGGCTTGCGTTCATACTGCCGGCTGTACTTGTACCCTGTGTCTGAGGAGCGGCGGTTGCTGCGGTCTGTGCAGCGGCAGTTTTAGCCTGAGGCTGTGGCTGCGTGGCGGCTGTGGAAGCCGCTTGCTGCGTAAATAGGGGTTTTAATATCTTCTTAGGGCCACGCCCACCACTTGCATCATCGGCGTCGGGCAGAGTGAGTTGGGCGCATTGAATCAGTGTCAGTTCTACCAGCAGACGTTTGTTTTTGCTTGCACGATAGTTCAGGTCACAATCATTGCATAGCTTCATGGCACGGTACAGGAATTTCTGGTCGCATTTTTGTGCTTGTTCTTTATAGCGGTCGCGGATACCGGCGCCTACTTCCAGCAATTGCAGGGTGGAAGGGTCCTTGCTCACCAGCAAATCCCGGAAATGAGAGGATAGTCCGGTGATGAAATGACTGCCGTCAAATCCTTTTTTCAATACGTCGTTAAAAAGCAGCATGGATTCGGGAACTTTGTTTTCAAGCAACAAATCGGTCAGCTTGAAATAATATTCGTAATCCAAGACATTCAGGTTTTCAATCACACTTTTGTAAGTGATGTTCCCACCTGTGAAGCTGACTACCTGGTCGAAGATGGAAAGAGCGTCGCGCATACCACCGTCGGCTTTCTGTGCGATGACAGTCAGGGCTTCGGGTTCGGCGTTGATATGTTCCAGTTTGGCAACGTATTGCAGATGGTCGATAGTGTCTTTGATGCCGATGCGGTTAAAGTCATAAATCTGGCAACGGCTCAGAATAGTCGGCAGTATCTTATGCTTTTCCGTTGTGGCAAGGATGAAGATGGCATGATGAGGCGGTTCTTCCAATGTTTTCAGAAAAGCATTGAAGGCGGCTTGCGACAACATATGGACCTCATCAATGATATATACCTTGTACTTGCCGATTTGTGGCGGGATACGTACCTGCTCAATCAGCGAACGGATATCTTCTACCGAGTTGTTGCTGGCGGCATCCAGCTCATGTATGTTGTAAGAACGCTGTTCGTTGAATGCCAGACAAGACTCACACTGATTGCAGGCTTCTCCTTCGGCAGTGGGGGTCTGGCAGTTGATGGTCTTGGCAAAGATACGTGCACACGTTGTTTTTCCCACTCCACGCGGTCCGCAGAACAGGTAGGCATGTGCCAGCTTGCCGGTGGCAATAGCATTTTTTAAGGTGATGGTCAACGCGTGTTGCCCTACAACCGATTCGAATGTAGCGGGACGGTATTTTCGTGCCGATACGATATAATTTTCCATAAGCGGAGTTCTTTTTTCTAATATGAGTTCTGCAAAAGTACATAAATTATCCGTTTTTATGGGTAGGATTGCTTGAAATATTTCTATCTTTGCAAAAATCAAAAAAGGGATTCTTTGTATGAGCAAATTGCTGACTATTTGGAACTACATCCGGCGCCATAAGTATATGATTACGGTGCTGATCTTTATTGTAGTTATTGGTTTTCTGGATGAGAACAGCTTGATTCAGCGGGTAAAGCATCGCAGTGAGATCAGCGCGCTGAATAGTGAGATAGAGAAATATAGAAAGCAATATGAGGAAGATACGGAGAAACTGAAGGAACTGACCACGAATCCTGAGGCTTTGGAGAAAATAGCACGCGAGAAGTATTTGATGAAGAAGCCCGACGAGGATATTTTTGTGTTTGAAGAATGAGTAAATCTTATAATATAATTTCGATGGCAGGGGCAGTCCTGCTGCTGGCAGGTGCGGTGTTGCAAATCACCCGGTGGGAGCTTGCGCCTTATCTGTATACGCTGGGTGCTGTGATGTTCGGCTATGTGCAGGTCATGGGGAATCGTTATGATGGAAGGAATTTTATCATCAAGCGTTTGCGTAGACAGCAGATTTTCGGGGCTGTCGCACTGGTCTTTACAGGAGTATTGATGTTTACCATGAAACGTAACGAATGGATTGTTTGTCTTTCCATTGCCGCTGTCCTGGAACTTTATACGGCTTTCCGTATTCCGCAGGAGTTGGAGAAGGAAAAACGTTAAGGAACCAGTGTCATTTTTTGTCCGCGTTTATAGAGGCTTATCTTGTGAAAAATAGGAGAACGCGGACGACACTTGTTACGTGTGGTCCGCGTTCTAAAAAATAGTTGTCCGGTATTGTTATTCCACAATGGTCATTTCATCTACCAAGTGTTTCGCTCCTGCAAACTTATCAATAATAAATAAGGTATAGCGGATATCCACACAGGCTGCACGTTGTAACTGGGAATTGTAAGCAATGTCACCGGTCAGTCCTTCGTAGTTGCGGTCAAAGCCGGTACCGATCAATTCCCCTTTGTTATTGAAAACGGGGGAGCCGGAATTACCTCCTGTATTGTCTGTTCCTGTAACAAAACAGATGGGCATTTCACCATTTTTCATGGCATAGCGCCCGAAGTCTTTCTTGTTATACAAGTCCTTCAGTTTGGCCGGAACCACGAATTCATAGTTGTTCGGATCCTCTTTTTCCATCACTCCTTTCAACGTGGTGTAATAGTTGTATTCCATACCGTCTTTGGGGCTGTATGAACCTACTTTACCATAAGTGAGACGTAACGTGGAGTTGGCATCCGGATAAATAGGAGTGCCTTCATGCTGTTTCAGCTTCATCATACCCTCTACCCAGGTTTTATGGGCCAGATTATAAGCATCGGTTTCGGCTTTCATGGCTGCATCGGTATCTGCATAACCTTGGTCTACTGATTTGGCATATTGCACCATCAGGTCATTTTCCAATGTCTTGGCATCCGGCTTTGCCACAAAGTTGTCAAAGGCTTCACGGCTTCGGAAGATGGATGTATCAAAACAAGCATCGACAAAGGCGTCAATGTTTCCTTTGAATTCTTTGTCTATTACTTTAAAGATGCTGATGCGCTGTTCGGCCGGAATTAATTCTGCGTAAGTCTTCAGCAAAGCTTTGGAAACTTTACGGTCTATTTCGGGATTATAGTCTTTATTGAAAAATTTATCGGCTTGTTTGATCAGTGTGCTTAATGCATGATCCAGCGGATTGATTTCTTTAGTAGCATGAGGTACTTTATATCCTTTTTCCAATGCTTGCAGGACTTTGTCTGTGGAAGGAATCTTATAGAATTCCGTTCCCAGTTTGCAAACTTCGTAAATGGCTTGCTGATGATATACGGCATCCCGGCGTTTGCTCACGATTTCCCGGATAGCATCGAAGGCTTTCTGGTAGGCGTCAGTACCCGTCTCACGTCCGTAAGCCAGAAGCTTTTCCTGTTGTTTCTTTTTCGTATCAAGTACTTTCAGCTGAACCAGTCCTTCGTTCATACCGATAGCATTCTTCCAGTAATTGGCTGACGAGGCGTATTTGCTGGCATACTGGATGCGTACTTTATCACTTTTCAGCATCTCTTCCAGCAGATTATTCAATCGTACGGTGCGGACGGTCTTACGCATGAAGTTGGTAGTCTGCATACGTTCTTCCACTTCGTCCGAAATCATGTATCGCCAGTTGCGTCCGGGAAATCCCATTACGAAAGTGAAGTCTCCCTCTTTGATTCCTCCCAGGTTGATGGTCAGATGTTTTTTCACCTTCAAGGGTACATTGCTTTCGTTATAGTCAGCAGGTTTACCGTCGGGTGTTGCATAAATGCGGAACATGGAGAAATCGCCACAGTGACGGGGCCACATCCAGTTATCGGTGTCAGCTCCGAACTTTCCGATGGAAGAAGGAGGAGCGCCTACCATACGGACGTCTTTATAGATGGTCTTTATAAACAAGTAATAGCGGTTGGCTCCGTAGAAAGGCTTTAGTTCCAAAGCGGTGAACGGAGTGATCTCTATATTTTCTTGTTCGGCAAAACGTTTGGCTACTTTGCTCAGATAGGAGGGGGACAGGTAGTTCAGTCCTTCCGGGTCCTCATCTTTGGCCAGTTGTTCCTTTACATAAGGAGTGACGTCCAGAATTCTGTCTATGAAGGTGACCGTCAGTCCCTTGCAGGGAAGTTCTTCTTTGCGGCTCATAGCCCAGAAGCCGTCAGTCAGATAGTCGTGTTCTACCGAACTGTGTTGCTGGATATAGCTGTAACCGCAATGATGATTGGTCAGCACAAGACCTTCGGCAGAAATGATTTCACCGGTACAACCACCTCCGAAATGCACTACAGCATCCTTCAGACTGATGCTGTCCGGACAATATACTTTATCAATGCTGATATCCAGTCCCATATCATACATGGTGGCCGCATTCTGTTCTTTCAGATCAGTCAGCATCCACATCCCCTCGTCGGCATGGCCGGCAAGGGTTGTGAAAGTAAATAGCGAGAGTAATAGTATCTTTTTCATTATTCAACAATAGTCATTTCGTCAATCAGGTGTTTGCATCCGCCCAATTTGTCGATGATGAATAATACATAACGTATATCCACTGCGATACAACGCTGTAAGTTGTTGTCGAAATTAATGTCACCACTCAGTGATTCCCAGTTGCCGTCAAAAGCGGCACCGATGAGTTCGCCGTTACCGTTGATGACAGGAGAACCTGAATTACCGCCGGTAATATCATTGGTAGTCAGGAAACAAGCAGGCATATCACCGTTGGGCAATGCATAACGTCCGAAATCTTTTGTTTCATACAATTCTTTCAGTTTGGCGGGAACAACAAATTCCGGATTGGTAGGATCCTCTTTTTCCATGACACCTTTCAGCGTAGTGTAGTATTTATAGTGTACGCCGTCTTTGGGATTGTATGATTTCACATTGCCGTATGTCAGACGGATGGTGAAGTTGGCATCCGGAGCTTTGGGTTCCGGTGAATACATTTCACACAGGCCGCGTACATAAGTTTTGTGTAATAAATCCATGCCTTTCATCGATTCTGCCAGTTCGTTTCCCAGCTTGTCCATCAAGTCATATTTAGCCCGTACGTATGCAGTCATAGGATCTTTTTCTATGGCTTTCACGGTAGGTTTCTTGATGAATTTATTGAAATTCGCTTCGTTGGAGAAGATGGAATTGTCATAACAATGGTCTACGTATGCGTCATAGTTACCTTTAAAATCCTTCTGGATGGTAGTATAGAAGGCAGGTAAAGCATTGGCAGGAACCATTTCGGCATACAGGGGCAACAGAGCTTTGGCCACTTTGCGGTCTACTTCGTGATCGTAGTCTTTGTTATGTATATCGGCATATACTTTTTTCAGCGTTTCAATATTTTTATTAATCGCTTCTTTATCTTTATTTTTGATTGCTTCTTTCAGCTTGTCCAGAATCAGATAAGGAGTGCCGAATTCTATACCTCCTTGAAAGACTTCACGGAAACAGGTGTAGTTATAAAGAATAGGATTACTCTTTTCGATGGCGGCATCAATTTCGCTGACTACTTTTTCATAATCAGTGTTGCCTTTGGCTTTAGCAAATGCTGCGAACTTGGCTTCCTGTTCTGCTTTTGTTTCCAATACCTTATTGTCGATAATGGCTTTATTCATGCCGATAGAGTTTTTCCAATAGTTGCTGGAACCTGCATATTTGCTGGCGTATTGGATACGTACTTTGTCACTGGCAGCCATTTCTTTCTTCAGTACATCCTGACGCACACCACGTATGCGGATACGGGGTTCGTTGGTGGAATGCATCCGTTGTTTCACTTCACTTTGAGTCAGATAGCGGTTGGTGCTTCCGGGGAATCCCATAATCATGGCATAGTCACCCTCGTTAATACCTTTCAGTGAGATAGCCAGATGCTTTTTGGCTTTCAGAGGAACATTGTTTTCATTATATTCTGCCGGTTCGCCGTTGGCATCCGCATAAATGCGGAAGACGGAAAAGTCGCAAGTATGGCGGGGCCACATCCAGTTGTCTGTTTCACCACCGAATTTACCGATGGATGAAGGCGGAGCGGCAACCATGCGTACGTCGCTGTAGGTTTTCAGATAAATCAGATAGAATTTATTGCCTGCATAGAAAGGCAGAGCTTGTGCGCTGATACCTGCTTTTCCGTTCAGGTCACTGGCTTTCAGTTCCTCGTCGGCCAGTTTTTTCAGGAAGTCGTATTCAAAGGTTTCCTCTTCTTTTACTTCGCCTGATTTTACTTTATTGTTTACTTTATCTGTGACATCGACAATGCGTTCTACAAATTTGAACTTCAATCCCGGAGTCGGTAGCTCTTCTTTGCGGCTTTTTGCCCAAAAACCGTCAGTCAGGTAGTCATGTTCTACCGAGCTATGTTGCTGTATCGCTCCGTAGCCACAGTGGTGGTTGGTCAGGATCAGTCCGTCCGGTGAGATGATTTCACCGGTACATCCTCCTCCGAAAATGCCTACTGCATCTTTTAATGAAACGCGGTTCGGGTTATAAATGTCGTCTGCTTCCAGCAGTAAGCCTTGTGCTTTCATGCGGTCTGCCAAATGCTGCTCTTGCATCAGTTGCAACAGCCACATACCTTCGTCTGCCTTCGACGGCAAGAATGCTACACACATCAATGCGAGCAATAAAAGTTTGAATTTTTTCATGTTGTGTACTAATTGTTATTTCTTTATCCTTATATCGGTTACAAAAATAGAAAAAAAGAGGGAACTTTGCACTATAAATTGCCTTCTCGGTAATAATCTTCTATTTAGTTTTAAATTTTAATAAAATATTTTTGTCACTAAATTATAGATTGTACCTTTGTATGCGAAAAATAGTAATGGGGCGTAGATAAGCATGAATAAACTTTTTTTCTCTGTGGTATCTTTATTGGCTTTTACTTCATGTGCCAGTGAGTATAAGATAGAAGGTAGTTCTTCTGTTTCTCGTCTGGATGGGAAAATGCTATTTGTAAAAGTTCCTAGTGGAGACCGGATGCTGAGTATTGATTCGGCAGAGGTAATTCATGGAATGTTCAAGATGGAAGGTATAACCGATTCTACTTCAATGGCATCCTTGTATATGGATGATGAGAGCATCATGCCTTTTGTCATTGAAAAAGGGAAAATATCCATCAGTATTGATAATGCCCGTATTGTAGTTACCGGAACTCCGTTGAATGATCGTCTGTATGATTTTGTGGGAAAAAAGACTTCTTTGGATGACAGAGCATACGAGTTGGAGCGTCAGGAGAGCCGTATGATTATGGATGGAAAAGCACCGGATGAAATTCAACGTGAGATAACGAGAGAACGTGAGAAACTGGCTGCTGAAATGAATGCATTGGCTAAGGAGTTTATCCAGAAGAATTATGATAATGTATTGGGACCGGGTGTTTTCATTATGTTGTGCAGCAATTTTCCTTATCCTGTCATGACTCCCTTGATTGAGGAAATTATAGAGGAGGCTCCTGACCGATTTAAAAACAACTCCTTGGTAAAGGATTATGTGACAGTAGCCCGTTCGAATATGGAAAAATTAAAAGTTCCCCATTAATGAGGAGCCTTTTTTATCTGTCTTGGTCTGGATTGTCTATTTTTCCTTGATATTTTTCAGGTAAGTCTTTCTCAATTTCCCTGTAAGCCTCTTCCATGGTTGCTTTGATGTTTTCCATTCCCTGGCTTTGCGGATAAATGGGCTTATGTACGACTAATTTCATAGGATGCCAGGATACAAAACCGCCGGTACGGGGAAGAATATTAAAGGAGCCGATAATAGTGAGTGGTACTACGGGAAGTTGCAAATCATCTGCCAGTTGGAAAGCACCTTTCTTAAAATATCCCATGTGCCCGGTAAAAGTACGTGCACCTTCGGGAAATACCACTAGAGAAGTTCCATCCTGTAGTACGTGACGGGCATGTTCTATGGTTTCTATTACCTTCTTGGGACCGGATTTATCAACGAATATATGTCCGGCAGCTTCACAGGCTTTGCCGACGAAAGGCATTTTGCGCAGACTTTTTTTCATCATCCATTTAAAGTTTCGTCCCAGAAAACCATAAATCAGGAAGATATCGAAAGACCCTTGATGATTGGCTACAAACACGTAGGATGTTTTTTTAAGTACTTCCGGATGTCCTACTACCTTGACAGGAATAAGTAATACATAGCAGAAAAGCTGTGACCATATTTTTCCCGGATAATATCCCCAAAAATGCGGATTGCCTATCCATGAACCAATAATGGTAACTATTGCTGTAAGTATGGTTAATACCAGCAAAATGGGAAGTGCTATGAATAGTTGGTATAAAATATATAGTACTTTCATTTGTCTGAATTTTAGTTGTACAAAGATAGAAAAACTATTTTATATTTTATGTAACGTGATTACTGTAATTTCCGGCCATGCTCCAAGGCGCATAGGGAACATCAGGTAGCCCAAACCAATATTGACAAACAAGGATTGTTTTCCTTCCTGGTATAAACCGTTGTGTTCGGGATATACGAATTTAGCAGGAGAGAAGCCAAACAGGCTGAACTGCATTTCATGGGTGTGGCCTGAAAGCATTAGCTGTACATCACTTTCCGGCAAGACTTCTCTGTGCCAATGAGTGGGGTCATGGCTCATTAATATTTTATACATTCCTTCCGTTCCTTTTAATGCTTTCTGCAGATCTCCATAATTGGGAAATGGGGGATTTCCGCTGTTCTCTACACCTGCCAGGGCTATACTGTCTCCATGATGATGTAGAATGACATGATCGTTATTGAGTATTTTCCATCCCATGGCAGCCTGTTTGGATTTCAAGCTGTTCAGGTTAGCTTCTTGAGCTTCTTCTGTTTCCCATTTTATATAAGGGGAATAGTCATGGTTGCCTAAAACGGAATACACTCCGTCTTTTCCTTTTATCTGTTCTAGAATAGGGATAAATTCGTCCAATTCCGTTGCCACGTTATTGACCAGGTCACCTGTAAAAAGTACCAGGTCGGCATGTTGTGCATTAATAAGGTTTACAGCCTTCTGTAAAGCAGCACCGTTGCCAGTCCAGCTGCCGGAATGGATATCAGATATTTGTACAATGCGGTAGCCGTCAAAGCCGCTGGGAAGTTCATCGGAACTGATGGTTACCTCCCTGATTTGAAAATGCTGTTTTCCTTCGGTTGCTCCATATATTACATATATTAACGAGGCTAAAGCCAATCCTCCTGCTACATATCCTCCATACAGTTTTTTGCCGGAGATGATATATAGGAACTTCATAAACAGGATAACAATGACGAAAAGTGCCTTGGGTACGGAGAAACAAAGAAAAATCAATAAGAAATTGCTAAGTCGCTGCATGGAATCCGGACGTGGCTCATGTATAGAAAAGACTAATGTCATTCCCAATAAAAGAAACAGACTGGGAAGCCAATAAGCCCAATGTGTCCATTTTTGGGAAACACGGCGTATATATGCCTTGTATATATACATATCGGGCAATATCAGTAGCAGTAGAAAAAACAGAAATAACTTTATCAGCATCATAATTTATTCGTTTTTTATAGATTGGCGGCGAGAAACTTTTTAGTTTCTTCTATACTCATGCCCCGGCGGGCGGCGTAATCTGCCAATTGGTCTTCACCTATTTTTCCGATGGAGAAATAGCGGGAAGCCGGATGGGCAAACATGAGTCCGCATACAGAGGCATGGGGCTTCATCATACCATTCTCGGTCAATGAAATTCCTATTTGCTTCATATCCAGCAACTCGTCTAATAGGAAATTGACGGATTGGTCGGGCAAGGAAGGATAACCTACGGCAGGACGTATCCCTTGATATTTTTCATTATGCAGGTCTTTTACGCTTAGGTTTTCATCAGGTGCATATCCCCAAAGTTTTTTGCGTACATCTTCGTGCAGTTTTTCGGCAGTAGCTTCCGCCAGTCTGTCGGACAATGTTTGCACTAACATACGTTTGTAATCGTCTTCTGCATAGAGCCGCTCCATTTCTGCATCTACCGTAGTGGCGAATGCTCCTATTTTGTCTGTGATACCCGATGATAATGGACGCACAAAGTCACTCAGACATAAAAACGGGTCATCTTCTTTCAATTTTGCTGTTTGTTGACGCAAAAGCGGAAAACGCTTGCTGTTCAGCAGCAGATCATCTCCGTCGGCATTGGCATCCATGATATTGACCACTCCGTGGGTCTGATACGCTGTATCCAGTTCATTCAACATCCGATTTGCCTCTTTGAAAAGCTGCATGGCTTCACTGGCTTTCGGACGGTCTTCTTCCGCAAAACCGGTGAGCCACATGGCCCGGCATGAATCACATCCATGTATGTCCGCAATGGCGGCAAACTTGGGTTGAAAGCCCCATGCATGGAAAAAATAAATCCAGTTAATGTATTCGCTTACTTCGTGAATCTTGTAATTTACAATCATCTTTTAAACCTTAATTCTTGTCCGCGATGACTTTGGTCTACCTTGTTGTCACTGTAAACCAGATCACCATTGACGAATGTTTTTTCTACCCGTGTGTGGAATTTCTGTCCTTCCATCGGAGTCCATCCGCATTTGCTTAAAACGCAGTCGGCAGTTACAGTCCATTCATGATCCGGATTTACCAATACGAGGTCGGCTTGATAACCAGGACGGATGTAGCCTCGTCTTTCAATATGATAAAGTTCGGCCGGTGCATGGCACATTTTCTGAACCAGTTGCTCTATGCTTAATATGCCTTCGCGTACTAATTCCATGATAGCTACTAATGAAAACTGTATCATCGGCATACCCGATACGGCTTTCAATGCTCCCCCTTCCTTTTCTTTCAGTAAGTGAGGGGCATGGTCGGTACCTATTACATCTATCAGATTGGTAGACAATGCTTTGCGTAAAGCATTCCGGTCTTCTGAAGTTTTGATGGACGGATTGCACTTGATACGTCCTTTCAATGTCTCATAATCTTTGTCATAGAAGTATAGATGTGACACGCAAGCTTCCGCCGTAATCTTTTTTTCACTCAGGGGTTTGTCTTCAAGCAAATCCAGTTCTTGTGCGGTGCTGATGTGCAGGATGTGCAGGCGGGCATTGTTTTCTTTTGCCAGCCGGATGGCCAGTGAGGAAGAATATGCACATGCTTCCGCACTACGTATCTGCGGATGATATTTTATATCAGGATCTTCTCCATATTTTTCTTTGAAGGCTGTTGTATTGGCACTGATTATAGATTGTTCTTCACAATGTGCTGCAATCAGCATACCTGCATTGGCAAATACTTTTCTAAGTACTTCCATGCGGTCTACCAACATATTTCCCGTGCTGGCTCCCATAAATAATTTAACACCGCATACCCGGCTTTTATCTAGTGTGGGGAGTACATCCGCATTCGTATTGGTTGCTCCGAAATAGAATGAATAGTTTACGATGCTTTTGGTTGCCGCATCCGCAAACTTGGCATTCAAAGCTTCCAGGGTCGTAGTTTGCGGAGTGGTGTTGGGCATGTCCATAAAACTGGTGACGCCACCTGCCGCCGCCGCTGTGCTTTCAGTATGTATGTCGGCTTTATGAGTCAGTCCCGGGTCACGGAAGTGTACATGATCGTCTATAACTCCCGGCATCAGATAATAGCCTTTCGCATCTATTATTTCTCCACAAGGCTGGGAGGGAACTGTTTCTTCTGCCAGCACTTCAGCTATGACTTCATTCTCAATCACTATCGAACCGTGAAAAATCTTGCCTTCATTCACAATCCGTGCATTCTTTATCCATGTACGTTTCATACTGTTTTCTTTTGCGGGTATTTGCGGAACCAGCTACCCAGTTTTAATTGAATGACTCCTAATACAGCTTCACCGAAGATACTTCCGTTCATTTTTGAAGTACCTAATTCGCGATTGACAAAAATCACAGGAACTTCGGCTATCTTGAATCCGCACTTGTAAGCAGTGAACTTCATTTCAATCTGGAATGCGTACCCTTTAAAACGGATGCCATCCAGACCGATTGTTTCCAAGACTTCACGGCGATAGCATTTAAATCCGGCGGTAGTATCATGTATGGATAACCCTGTGATAATCCGTACATATTTGGAGGCGAAGTAGGACATCAGCACACGCCCCATCGGCCAGTTCACTACATTCACACCACTGACATAGCGTGAACCGATAGCTACATCATAGCCTTCAACGGCACATTTGTTATACAGCCTTGGCAGGTCATTCGGATTATGACTGAAGTCAGCATCCATTTCAAATACAAAATCATATTGATGCTCTATCGCCCATTTGAATCCGGCAATGTAAGCAGTACCCAGTCCTAATTTACCTTTACGCTCAATCATGAAAAGACGGTCGGGGAATTCTGTTTGCAGTTTACGGACAATGGTTGCCGTGCCGTCTGGTGAGTTATCTTCAATAATCAATATGTGGAAGAACTTTTCCAGTCCGAATACAGCCCGGATAATGTTCTCTATATTTTCCTTTTCGTTATAGGTGGGTATAATAATAATACTATCGGATTTCTCCATACATTTTTTGTATTAGCTGAATAAATATCATACAAAAGTAACTATTATATTAACACTCCCGTCAGAATTTAATTTTATTAATTAAAAAAAGAGGATTACCCCTGCCTGGCGCACGGATAATCCCCCTATTTAACAGAATAGTTTAGAAATCTTTAGAATGCCACACCAAGGCGGAAACCGAAATTGTTTAATTTATCCATATCATAGTTAAATACGGTTCCCTTGTTGGTAGAGTAGCTGTAGAATGCTGCCAGATGGAAGCCGATACTGTTTGTCCAGGGGTAGATATTCACACCGACTTCTGGTGATACATAGAAACCCCAAGTGTTGTCTTTCACTTCGTAAATGTAAAAGTCACTGGACATTTTGGTATAGTTGGCACCCAGCTTCAATCCGATATAAGGTTGGCATGCACCGTCACTGAAGCGATAGTGTGTTGCGAAACCGAAAGGCAACTGAAATACGGAATGTTGCTGGTCGGTTGTCAGGGCTGCCGAGTTGCTGATTGGTAGTGTCTGACGTGAAATATACTCATTATTGGTATGATAATTGATAAAGGCACCGATTGACAAATCCGGCAGTATATAATATCCACCTTCGAAGTTCATACCCCAACCGCTTGCTTTGTTTGCAAAGTTATTGCTGATAGGAGCGTTGAACTGCCAGTCTACATTGAAATAGGTAAACGGAGTTACCTGTGCTTTTGCCGGCAGGGCAAAGGCTATGGCGATAGCGGCTACCGCCATCAGTCTGAGAGTTAAATATTTTATAGTTTTCATATTTCCTTTTTATTTTAAATGAATACTTGTTTCACTTACGTTTATTTTTTCAGATAAGGACTCTGAGTGAATGCTTGGTTGATGGCAGTCGTTGTACGGTTTACATTCAAACTGCCACTTCCGCCCAGTAACCCGCTGATGTATGCATTCCAGACAACAGTTAATTTTTCTTTTTGTCCTTCCGGAGCATTTTTTAAATTAATCATGTCGGCCAGCAATGAACCGGTGCTATAGCTGTAAGTGATAGGATAGGGATAGTACCATCCACCTCCCCAATTGCCGCCCCAGTAGCCGGGATACCAATAACCGGGATAATAGCCCCACCAGGGTCCGTCATTATAGTAACCGTGGAAATAATAAGTACTTGCTACGTAGCTTACCTGTAGGCCGAGGTCGGCTTCGTCTTTATTAGCTGCGGTGTAGCCGGCAGCGTTCATCTTAGTCTTGAATGCATTGATGATGATCTGTGCATTCTCGTCCTTCCAGTATTCAGGGTCTTTCTTGTCACCGATGATCAGGATGCTGTCGGGGATATAATAAGTACTGAAGTCATTGAACTTAGTACTAGTGTCATGACTGGTGAATACCAGATACTCATTGTCCAATTTGTCCATGTCCGGGTCTTTCTCGCAAGATACCAAGGCAAAGACCGCCAGTAGGATAGGAATTAATTTTTTCATGTCAAGTTTTTGTTTAAGTTAATACTAATTGTTTTTCGTCTAGTTTCTCTCATACAACGGCCAGCTTATGTTTTTGTTCACTAACAGTCTGTTCTTTAGTGAATTTTTTTGCAGCCAGGTTAATTAGAGTTTCTTTTTTAAAGTGTAATTTAGTTTAGAAACAGCTTTCTTGAAGTCCTTGCCAATCATTGTCAGTGCACTGTCACCCTCTGCCAGAAAGTTTGTCTTTTCGTGTCCCGGAGTAGCGGAAATTAATTGATAAACGATAGCGGTGCTGTCATTAGGAGTTCCAATAATAGTTACAACTGTACCACTGTCGGTAAATGCCTGGTTACCATCTTTTGTTCCTAAATAAGTGGTCGTCAGATTGTACGTGCCCAGTGAGTCTTGGCCTGCCTCCTGAAGTGTCAGTTGATAGTTGATACCTTCGGCATCGGCAGCTGGCAGAATACCTTCATAGCTATATGTTTGTAATTCACCCAGTGTGCTGTCGTTCACAGCGAAAATAGAGTCACTTTCACTTTCGGCTATTATTTCAGCACTTTTGTTTCCTTTAGAGCCACAGGAAACAATCATGGCAGCCAAAGCTGCTGCAATAAATACTTTTTTCATTGTTAAGTCAGGTTTTTAATGGTTATTTGGGTACATAACATTTGTTATGCCCGTTTTGTTTTTAATAAGCTCTCTTTTCAGAAAAAACAAGACCATGTTTAAAATGCATTAAACACGGTCTTTAATAAATAGGGCGTTGTATCTGGATAAATCGGACTACCGTAGCCGTATGCCGTTCATACTTCTTCGAAGCAGTGAGTTATAGATGATTTTTCCTTTTGATACTTGTTCTTCTGTTTGTGGCAGGTCGGGCATACTTCCTGTCGTAATATAAGCTATAGTGTTCTTCAATAAATACTCTTTGGTATCTCCCAGTGGGTAGAGAGGGGAGATGAGGTTACGTTCGCTCAATGTGAAATCGGGGGTGATTCCATTTACATAGTTGGCTTGTCCTGCCGAGTTGAGAACGTATGCCACAACCGGCCATAAAATAAAGTTGTAACGCTCATCTTGGTATGGTTCCATGGCTACATTTTTGCCAACAGTCGTTTCACCTATTACCACTACATTTTCTGTACCTATATATGGACGGAGACAATTTATGACTGCTTCTGAGGCCGATGCAGTAAATTTGCTTGTCAGTACGTAGAGCTTGCTTAAGTTCAAGTTTTCGGAAGCAAGTCCTGTATTGAGAGGGAAATCAATTTTTTGCGGGTCACTGATGTCATTATACAAAGTTGTGCAAAATACTTTCCCTAGATCTGCCGCAGGTGCCAGATAACTTCCTAAATCTGTGGCACAACTCAAATAACCACCGGGATTGTAGCGTAAGTCCAGAATAAAAGCATCGGGTGACTGTCCCTTGAACCGGGCGAATATCTGTTTCATCTGTTCCCTGTATTCTGTATCTGTTGCCTGGTTATTGGGGCCTGTACTGAATTCATTGTAGACCATATAGGCTATTTTTTTTCCGGATACTTCATATACTGTATCTATATAGAACGGATTCAATTCTACGGGGCGTGATGCCGCTACTTTGACTGTATCTGTTGCAATCCAGCTGGAATTGCCTTCCTCATCAAAAACCAAGCTTTCTCTGGCGAAAGTTGTATTGCCGCCTTCCATCAGATATCCGTAATTATTGTTGGTCAGTTCTTCTTTGCCAATGGCTGATATCCAGTTCCCTCGTTCCAATCCGGCTTCTGAGGCCGGTGAATTGGGCAGTACGAATAAAATACGGGCAAATACGTGTGATGAGATTCCGGTGGGATCGGTCATTAATTCAAAATCAAATCCGTAAGTAGAAGTACGTTGCAGGTAGGAACGTGCCGCATCGGAAGCGTCCTTTATTTCTATATACGAATACGGGTCTCCTTTTCCGTTTTGTGCCTTGGTATAAACCAATTTTTGCAGGAAGTCTTCCGGTTCGGCAAAATAGTCCGTTTCCTTTATTGCCGGAATACTGTCATACCACAAATAATGCTCTTTCATTATTTGTTCTATCCATACATTCTCTCCAATTAATGCATAGTATTCCCCACTGCGGTCTTCGCCACATGAAGCCATTATAAATAAAGTGGTTAGAAGAAAAAAAGTGCTCCGTATATGCTTCATAATCTAATTCCTTTTTCGAACTGCAAAGCTAGGGATTTTATTTTAAAGTAGGGATAAGGTTTGGAATAAATAATCCAAAAAACCTTTATATAAAAAAGAAATCCGCCGGTTAGGTCAAGCAGACTTCACGGCGGACGTTCTTAATTTTTTATTTCTTTTCAGATTTCCATTTGTCAGCATATTCATTCAGAATTCTGCGGATACTGAGTCCGATTTTGATATAATCTTTCTCGTTCAGGTTGGCAAGTGATACACGTACACTCCATTCGGGTCCGTCGAATCCACCACCATTCAATACGACCAGGCCTGTTTCATTGGCAAGACGGAATACTACGTCCAATGGATTATAAGTTGTCTGCAGATGTTGTACGAATTCATCTCCGTAAAATTTCTTGGCCCATACCAGCATGTCTATTTCTGAATAATAACCGGCCCTTAGTGGATCGTCGGGGAGAATGAACCCTGTGTTGTCCCATAATGCTTTCAGACGGGTATGGATTAAATTAAGCATGGCATGACGATATGTATTTTCTTTGTCCAGCAATGAAAAAGAAGCAAAGAGTGACATCTGCATTTGTTGTGGCAAGGACAGTCCTGCTGTATGGTTCAAGGCTACTTGACGGCTGTCTGCTACCATACGGTCAATGAATTTCATGTTTTCTACTTGCATACTCAAGCTGCCATACCGTTTGGTTAGTTCGCTTTTTCGTTTGCGGGGCAGATTGGCAATCATTCTGTCGAATACATTTTTCTCATGTAAGGCAATTACAGCAAGGCGCCAACCGGTCGCTCCGAAATATTTGGAGAAAGAGTAGACACAAATTGTGTTCTGTGGCAAATCAGCCATCAGGCTGCGGAATCCGGGAACAAAAGTACCATATACATCATCTGTTATAATCATCAGATTGGGATTCCAGCGTGTTACTACGTCTTTCAGGGCATCTACGCATTCTTTGTTCAACTGATAACTGGGTGGATTGCTCGGATTGACAATAAACAAGGCTTTGTATTTCGTGTCTCGCAGTTTATTGATATCTTCCACTTTGTATTGCCAGGTATGAAGTCCTTCTTCATTTAGAGTACTTGCAGGAATATTGAGCACATCATAATCGTAACGTGTCAATTCGGGTATCTCGATATAGGGTGTAAAGATAGGAACCATCAATGCTATACTATCTCCTTTGTGTAGCAGGAAATTTTCTTCCAGCGAGTCGAATACATAGCACATCCCTGCTGTTCCGCCTTCGGTGGCGAATAAATCGAATTTACCTTGCGGGGGTTGCCCGTTGCACATTTCCTGATTCAGGTAATCCTGTACTAGAATTTCTGTATATTTCAAGATGCGGTCAGGCATAGGATATTGGTCGCCTACAATACTTTCGGTCCATTCGTGTACCAGTTCGTCCGGATCAGCTGCATGTTCCATCAGCATATAATTATAGGTACGTTTCAATAGATCTGTCCCCGCATTTCCTTCATGCTTTTTCAGGTACTCCTCAAAACGTTGGGCTATGCCTGTTTTTTGAGGAATACCGGCAATGCCTTCGGGCATGTCCATGACCCGGCGACACTCTTCAATGCCAAAACCGCCCAAGGCAAAGAATGCTTCACGAGCCTCCGTTGCAATCCAGTTGGGATTACCTCTGCCTGCATTCAGCATGACGTGCGCCATTTTCTTCACACTTTCATCTGCCATTTCAATCAAACGGTTTTTTAATTCGAAGGGACTGATCTTTTCCAAATTCTTGTCCATTCGGGCAACGCTGCTTTTATCACTTAAATATTCCATAATGTATGAGTTTAGTTTTTTAGTTGATTAATAATACAATGACCACTCCCCATATGATGAGTAGTGTATTTCCTACGGCGTAGGTCACGGTGTATCCTAAGGAAGGTGTTTCGCTGCCTACTGCTTCTTGTATGGCGCCCAATGCAGCAGTGGTAGTACGGGCTCCTGCCGTGCATCCCAAAGAGAGGGCGGGATGGAACTTGAATACATATCTGGCTAGAATCAGCCCTAATAATAGAGGCAAGGAGGTGGCCAACGCACCTATGATAAACAACATAGGACCTACTTCTTTTAGTCCCTGTACAAAGCTGGGTCCTGCAGAAATGCCGACTACGGCGATGAACATATTCAAGCCTACATTATTCAGCACCCATAAAGAGGATTCCGGTATTTGTCCGAAGGTAGGGCGTTTGCTGCGCCACCAGCCAAATACTAATCCGGCTATCAAGGCTCCTCCACTAGTGCTCAGGCTAATAGGTACTCCGCCGATATGGATTGCAAGTGCTCCGATGATACCTCCCAGTAAAATGCCGAGTCCTACAAATATCATATCGGTGGCATTGGTGGGGCGGTCTATGTATCCTAGTTCTTTTGCAGCAGATTCCACCTCTTTTTTCAGGCCGACCAATTCCAAAGTATCTCCGCAGTCGATAGTGGTTTGTGCGAAAACAGGGATATCAATGCCTGCCCGTTTGATACGGCGTATACTGACGCCGTGCATAAAGCTTTGACGGCGTATGAAGTCCAATTTTTGGTTGGAATATGGCTTTTTGTGTATCATGACAGGGAGTACTTCCACAGGGAAATCAAGCAGTTGGGGATCGACGATTTCTTCTCCAATCCAGTCTTCCTCACCAATGGCGAATTCTCTTCTTCCGCTCAGTACCACTTCGTCTCCTTTTTGTAATAATTGTCCGGGAATAATATCATTGACAATGGAAGATCCATGTCGCATTCTTTCAACAAACAATCTTTTCCCTTGTGAAATAAAATAGGATTCTAGCTGGTCAACGGTCTTGCCGTTGCCAAACCAATCGTTCTCTATGCGGTAAGCGCGAAAAACTACCGGACGGCGTGCCTGTTCAAATCCGGGTTCGTCTGCTTCACTGGTACCCATCCGGGTTTCCAACTCTTTGCAAGCGGCTTTCACTTTTTCTAATCCTCCCAACATTTTAGGACCTAAAGAAGAGAGGACCCAGGCAGAGCCTGCCGTACCGAAAATGTAAGTTACAGCATATGCCACGGGAATGATATTAATCATATCACTTTTTTGGGAAGAGGATATGTTGAGTCCGTTTATGGTATCTTCTGCTACTCCTATGACGGCAGAGATAGTTTGTGCTCCGGCCAGTAACCCGGCTGCTTCACCGGCATTATATCCCATTAAGATAGCTAATAACCAAGTGATAATCAAACAACCTATACACATGAGCGCGGCGAATCCTACTTGAGGTAAACCATCTTTTTTCAGTCCGCGAAAGAATTGTGGTCCCACTTTGTATCCGATAGCAAAAAGGAATAAAAGAAAAAACACGGATTTCACCGGTTCTTCTATTGTAATGTTAAGCTGTCCCACTAATACCCCTACTAGCAATACACTGGTGACGATTCCCAAACTGAATTGTTTTATTTTCATTTTTCCAATCCAGAAGCCTGCGGCGATTGTCAGAAAAATCGCCAGTTCTGAATGCTGTCTCAAAAGATGTATAACCCATTCCATATTTCTTTCTTATTATAATTGCTGTTTAAAACAGAGTGGGGGTAAAGAAGTTGAGTTAAAAAGCTCCAAATTGTACTTAGTTCTAATATTTTTTATTTTATTTGCATAGAGATGATACTTGACTTATGAAAATAAAGTTGTTTGTAAAATATATTTCTTTGTTAGTTCTCTTGTTTGTTGCTGATGGTTGTAAAGAAAAAAAAGCTGACACATATGTGACTAAGGTCACCGATTTAACGGGAGAGGAAGAACAAGTTTTGAAATTGGAATATGATCGTGATGGTAAAATTATAAAGTATGGGGATACCCCGGTAAGGTATGAGGGCGACCAGATAACCATCGGACAGATGGATTGTTTGAATACCGGCAATAAGCTTTGCAATGTTACGTTTCAAATAGGAAAAGGCAAGGCGAGGGAGAGTAGGGCCCGTTGTATGTTGAAGGTAGGAGAAGAGGTTTATGAAGCTGATAAACAGACTGTCTATGATTATAAAGGAGATACTATTTTTATCAATTCTGATTATCGTGCTACTTCCGATTATCGTTTCTTGAAGAAAGTGCAAGGAAAATATGTTTTTGATCAGTTGGGACGGTTGAAGGAGGTGATGACTGTTTTTACTGAGGCAAATGATAGTGTGTCCAGTTGTCATACTTATTATAATTATGATAATAACATCAACTATCAGGCGAATCTGAATTTACAGGCTTATGTGATTGATTATGATGGGGTGGATAGTTTCTTCTATTTTTTATTGAATCTTGGGCAGTTGAGGAATAGAACAGCCTTACCTAATGATATCGGATATTGTATGAATCATGGTTTAAGCACTTATAATGTGCATGCCAATTATCGTCTGGATGATGAGAATCCGGTCAGGATAGAAGTTTTATATAATTATACCAAACTTCTATCCCGAATAGATTTATTTTATAATCCTTTAAATTAATTCATCGGGAAGTATAAACAAGTCTACTTCATTGGCGCCTTGCTTTATCAAGTCTTTCTTATCTATTTGGTAAAGGCGGACAAACTCATCATGACTGTCGCATAGTTCCTGGGCTTTGCGATAATATTCTATTGATTTTTCTGTTTCATTCAGGATATAATACACATGTCCTGCATTCATCCAGTCTTCCATAATGGGCTTGGGCTCGGATATCAGCAAGTCGTAATATTTCTTGGCTTGTTGATGGTTGCCGGTAATGAAGGAACACCATCCGATGGCGCGTCGGGCATTCTGTGGCTTTTTATCCAGATACTCCACTTTGAAGAAATAAGCCAGTGCTTCATCGTATCGTTCCAGTGCCATCAGGCATTGTCCTATTTGTAGTGCCAGATTCAGACTGTCGGGCTGTGCCTGTTCCACCTTGTTATAATATTCCAAAGCTTTTGGGTAGTTTCCCTCTTTTCTATAACATTGTGCCAAATGGCGGTTATTCCATGTATTATCAGGGATCAGCAGATCTGATTGCAGGTAATAATCTATCGCTTTTTTATAGGAACCGATTTTCTGATAAATGAAACCTGCTTTCTGCCATAATTCGGCATTTTTACGATTGTATAATTCAATTGATTTATCATAGAGAATTCCGGCTTCTGCCAAGTCGTCGTGTGTGAATAGGTAATCTGCCAGTTTGTTGATATACTCTTTGTGTAACAAGGCTTGAGACAATGCTTCTTTATTCCATAAGTCCAGAGTGTCCTCAAAAATGTCATGTATTTCATGTCTTCTTGACCATAATTTGAAGAAACGGTAGAGGTCATGAATGTATTGCCGGCTCACGAATTCAGCGCGGGCTTTTGATTGTGACATCTCTTTTAAACGTTCTTTCAGTTCTTCAGAAGCTTCATGTTGTCCGTTCAATTGTTGCTGCATGAGATTCCTTTGGCTTTCCGGCATTTGTAACATGGTAAAACAAAAAGAGTATTTGTCGGAATTGCAGAATACATCCGAATTCATCAAAATGTTGAGCAGAGAGATTTTTTGTTCGTCATTTCCGAGAGATAATTTGGCGATATCCTGATATTGGGGATCAAAAGGATAGAACCAGTGAGAAATTTTGCGGAAAAACGGGAATTGTTTCAGCTGTGAAAAGGTACTCATATACACATCTGCCCCGGACATTTGCAGTTCACCTAATTCGCGCAATTTATCGGTAATGCCTGAACGGTCAATCCATTCTTCCCATTCCGGATTATGATCTTCGGCATCTTCATCCAGTCCTTCCAAATTAAGTTTGGGATTTTTCATCATTTCGGGAATGATTTCTTCACGCATCTTCTTGTCTATCTTTCGGGTTTCACGGGAAGATTGCAATAATTGAATCTGGATATGATGCAGGTTTTTGATGAACTCGGAATTTTCATTCAGTTCATTTATGCGCGACACGGCTTCAGGGTATTGAAGGATACGCTTTTCATAATAGTAGCATGTTAGTGCGATCCCTGCAATAGCCCGCTGATTCAGCATGGTATCCTGATGGGTATAGGCGTTCAATAGAAACATGAACTTGCGGATGTCGAATATTTGCAGCAGGCTCATGGTAACGGCGCTGACCATTATGGAAAGGTCGTTGACTTGGATCAATAGTGAGTTGAACAAAGTTTGCGCTTCAGCATATTCCGATTCACTCCACCGGGTGGATACCCATATTTTTTCAAATAATTCGTCTACAGCTGTTTCGTGACGTTTTCTCATGGCATCCATTTCTTCATTTCTTTTGGCCTCGGTGGTATATATCAATGGTGCTGTAGCCATATCTTCTGTATACGCCTCCAGTTGCATTTGTAATTCGGCATAGCTGTGAGGAGGGCTTTGGACAAAAGTGCGCATTGTGTCATAATAGGCTCCGTAATTTTGTGTTGCCTGTACGGCTATATGGATACGGTCGGCCAGTTCGTATGCCGTGCGTAACATTTTATGGTATATTTCCACCTTATTGGGATCTTTCATCCCTTTTGAAGTATATTGCAGCATCAGGTCGTATGACGTTTGCAGGGCTTCTAGCTCATTCTTTAATTGCCAGTCGGAAGTATGGGTGGCATATCCTGTCATTTGGGATAATGCTTCTTTTAACCGATATTGGTCTAATAGTTTTATGATTTCTTCGCGCATATTTTAAAGTTCTATTTGTATGTCTTTTATAAACAAATGCGGGCAGACTTCGGTTCTTGGCTTATTTCAGCCAGGTTGCCCGTTTCCATATATATTCCATCGGGCCGTGAGAGTGGTGATTCATCCACCAGCGGCAGAAAGAGAATTGCAAGATGAAGAAAACTATTCCTGCCAGGCAGCTGGCTGTGATACCAAACTGATTGTGCAATGCAAATCCCCAGTTGTAGTATAACATGGAACCTACTATACTTTGAGTAATATAATTGGTAAGGCTCATCTTTCCGTATGGCGTTATTTTCATTAATCCGTCGTGTAAGTTTGTCTTGTAAAAAGCGAAGACGACACCGGATACCAGAATCAGCATAAATGCAAAATTGGAAAGCGAGGTGATGATTAGTGAAAGAGGGGTCAGAATGGATTTATTTGTGATAAAGTCCGGTAGCATATTGCCCAATCCATATAAAGGGAAAAATGCGACGAGTGAGCCTGCAAGTACCTTGTTCCATACCTTCAAGTGCTCTTTCAAAAAAAGTTCCTTGCGCCCTATCAGCATACCGAGCAGGAAAAGGGCGGCTGTTTGGAATACCCGTCCGTGATCCCAGGCCCAGGCAAGGCTTGCCAACTGTCCTTCCCATAAATTGACACGGATGGTTTCCAGAAAATTACCATTGCTTTGCACTGCAAAAGTTGCATTCCAGAAGCTGCGGGTGGGGATGGCCGGAGTAACAAATTCCGGATCGAGACAGGCACGTATTACATAATAAAGCGGCAATGGCTGGATCAATAGCAGACATGCCAATGCAAATATCCATTTGTCTTTCAGCCGGCAAGTCAGTGGCAGGATGAAACCTACTAAAGAATAAAGGACCAGTACTTCCGCTGTGAAAAAACTGGCATTGATATTACCTATCAGGAAAAGAAGAATTAACCGCCAACAAAAACGTAGACGGAAATCATTGCCCCGTAGGCGTTGGTTGTCATCTTGAATAAAAAAGCTAAAACCGAAAAGTAAAGCGAATATGGCGTATGCTTTTCCGCCGAACATGAAGAATAACCCGTTCCAAACGGCTTTGTCCGAGAAGTTCAGCCACGCACTTTGTCCGGCTGTATCGGGAAATGAGTAGAAATTAAAATGTTCGATAGAGTGCAGGATGATGATTCCCATCACTGCCAGTCCGCGTAGCACATCAGCTACATCTACACGTGCGTGTCCTTTCAATTTTGTGTTTATTGCTTTTGTTTCCATGGGGTTATATATTAGCGTACAAAAATAGGAAAATCTTGAATAGTTGGCAAAAAAAGGAGGAAGTAATCAGATATTTCTTTAATTTTGTCCCCATCTTAAAAAAAGATATGGATATTTCGGAATTGCAACGTGTTTATGCCGGTCATCCTAACACTAAGGGACTGGCTGCGTTATTGGAAGATTCCTCAGTGAGGACTATTTTCCTGGGAGGATTACATGCTTCTGCGGCAGCTTTATTTGTTTCCTCCTTTCTTAGAGAGAATAAACAGACATTTGTATTTGTACTGGGTGACTTGGAGGAAGCGGGTTACTTTTATCATGACCTGACACAGGTGAACGGTGATGAGCATATTTTGTTCTTTCCATCCTCGTATCGTCGGGCTGTTAAATATGGGCAGAAAGATGCAGCCAATGAGATCCTGCGTACGGAAGTGTTGAGCCGTTTACAGAAAGGCGATCCGCTATGTGTGGTGACTTATCCCGAAGCGTTGGCGGAGAAAGTGGTATCACAAGAGGTACTGATGGACAAGACGTTAAAACTTGGTGTGGGTGAGCATGTGGACACAGAGTTTATCACGGAAGTGCTGGCCGGTTACGGATTCGAGCATGTGGATTATGTTTATGAACCGGGGCAATATGCTGTACGCGGTAGTATTATTGACGTCTTCTCTTTTGCTTCCGAGTATCCTTACCGTATTGACTTTTTTGGTGACGAGGTAGACAGCATCCGTACTTTTGAAGTGGAAAACCAGCTTTCGAAAGAGAAGAAACAGAGCATTGCCATCGTGCCCGAGCTGACGAATGCCGCCGACAAGAGCGGGGTGTCTTTCTTTGAATTCATTCCTCGGGAAACAGTTCTGGCAATGAAAGACTTTCTTTGGGTACGTGAAAGAATACAGGTAGTACGGGAGGAGGCACTCTCTCCTCAGGCGCTTGCCGCATACGAAGGAGAGAAGACGGAACTGATGAATTTGGAACTGAAGCTGATAGACGGGGCGGAATTTACAGTACGGGCTTTGGATTTCAAACGGATTGAATTTGGTAACAAACCTACAGGAACTCCACAGGCAACGTTGGCTTTCGATACGACGGTCCAGCCTATTTTTCATAAGAATTTTGATTTGGTAAGCACTTCATTCACTGATTATCAGAAACGAGGTTACACCTTATATATATGTACCGATAGTGAGAAGCAGGCAAAGCGTCTGAAAGATATCTTTGAGGAGCGTGGTGATCATATCACGTTCATTCCGGTCAACAAGACTTTACATGAGGGCTTTACAGATAATGTATTGAAAAGCTGCTTTTTTACAGACCATCAGATTTTTGACCGTTTCCATAAATACAATCTTCGTAGCGACAAGGCGCGTAGCGGTAAGGTGGCATTGACCTTAAAAGAGTTGAGCCAGTTTGAGCCGGGTGACTTTGTGGTACATATAGATCATGGTGTAGGCCGTTTTGGCGGATTGGTACGCATT
Organism: Phocaeicola sp. RTP21359st1_B8_RTP21360_211022; assembly: GCF_040911965.1. NCBI lineage: Bacteria > Pseudomonadati > Bacteroidota > Bacteroidia > Bacteroidales > Bacteroidaceae > Phocaeicola > Phocaeicola sp. RTP21359st1_B8_RTP21360_211022. Next base: position 105,027 of record NZ_JBDFXP010000008.1, on the reverse strand, counting down.
CCGAATGGAAATACTACCCAGGAAGTGATTAAACTTATTTATCAGAATGAGGATGTGGTATTTGTTTCCATTCATTCCCTGCATAAAATATCCAAGTATAAAGGGAAGGAGGGAGAAACTCCCCGCCTGAACAAATTGGGGACCGGTGCGTGGGAAAAAATGAAAGAGCGTACCAAGAGCAAAATCAAAGATATAGCCCGTGACCTGATCAGACTGTATTCGCAACGTAAACAGGAAAAAGGATTCTCGTATAGTCCCGACAGTTTTATGCAACATGAATTAGAGGCGAGCTTTATTTATGAGGATACCCCCGACCAGTTGAAGGCGACTCAGGATGCCAAAGCCGATATGGAGAGCGACCGTCCTATGGACCGTCTGGTGTGTGGTGATGTGGGTTTCGGAAAGACTGAAGTGGCTATTCGTGCTGCTTTCAAGGCTGTGGCTGATAACAAACAGGTGGCTGTGCTGGTTCCCACTACGGTGCTGGCCTATCAGCACTTTCAGACTTTCAGCGAACGGTTGAAAGATTTTCCATGTAAGGTGGATTATTTGAGCCGTGCCCGCAGTGCGAAAGATGTTTCCAGAATAGTGAAGGAACTGGCGGATGGAAAAATAAATATTTTGGTCGGTACACATAAAATCATCGGTAAAAGCGTTAAGTTCAAAGATTTAGGATTGCTGATCATTGATGAGGAACAGAAGTTCGGAGTTAGTGTGAAAGAGAAGTTGCGTCAGATGAAAGTGAATGTGGATACACTTACTATGACCGCTACCCCCATCCCCCGTACTTTGCAGTTCTCGTTAATGGGCGCCCGTGATCTTTCTGTCATTCAGACTCCGCCTCCCAACCGTTATCCCATTCAGACAGAGGTGCATACCTTTAATGAAGATATCATAACGGAAGCGATCAATTTTGAAATGAGCCGTAACGGACAGGTGTTCTTTGTCAATAACCGCATACAGAATCTGGTAGAATTGGAAGCCATGATCAAGCGGAATATACCCGATTGCCGTGTCTGCATAGGTCATGGACAGATGGAGCCCGAAAAGCTGGAGAAGATTATTTTCGACTTTGTGAACTATGATTATGATGTGCTGCTGGCAACCACCATTATCGAGAGTGGCATTGATATACCGAATGCCAATACGATTATCATCAACCAGGCGCAGAATTTTGGGTTGAGTGATTTGCACCAGATGCGTGGACGTGTGGGAAGAAGCAATAAAAAAGCATTCTGTTATTTGTTGGCGCCTCCATTGACTTCACTGACTCCCGAGGCAAAGCGCCGTCTTCAAGCCATTGAGAATTTCAGTGATTTGGGCAGCGGTATCCATATAGCCATGCAGGATTTGGATATCCGTGGAGCAGGAAATATGCTGGGGGCGGAGCAGAGTGGCTTCATTGCCGATTTGGGTTATGAAACTTATCAGAAGATACTGGCCGAAGCGGTGAAAGAGTTGAAAGAGGATGAGTTTGCCGATCTTTATGCAGAGGAGTTGCAGGCAGCGGGAGAAGAGAAAATCAGTGGCGAGAACTTTGTGGATGAATGTCAGGTGGAAAGTGATTTGGAATTGCTTTTCCCAAATGAGTATATCCCCAGCAGCAGCGAACGTATGTTGCTTTATCGTGAACTGGACGGATTGGAATTGGATAAGGACCTGCTCGCTTTCAAGGCACGGTTGGAGGACCGTTTCGGAAAGGTTCCTCCCGAAGGGCTGGAACTTCTGCGTATCGTACCTTTGCGCAGATTGGCTAAACGGTTGGGGGTGGAAAAAGTATTCTTGAAAGCCGGACGAATGACTTTGTTCTTTATCAGTAATCAGGAAAGTCCTTATTATCAAAGTGCGGCTTTTGGCAAGGTGATTGATTACATGAGCAAGAATCCGCGTTACTGCAATTTGCGTGAGCAGAACGGCAAGCGTAGTATGGTAGTCAAGAATGTGGAAACGGTAGAGACTGCGGTAGGTATTCTGCAGGAGATGGTGAGTTTGTGATAAAAGATGTCTGTATTGGCGGAAACCGGCATTGCCGTAGAGTAAGCAGGATATGTTAACGTAAAATTGAATATTAACTAAATAAGCAGCTGATTTTTAATTAATTGTTTAACGGAATTGAATTTGGGGTGTTTTATATTAAAAAATAATATAAGACACTCCTTTTTCTTTTAACTTATCTATATTTTTACTATCTTACTTCCAGTTTAAAAGCGGACACTGAGATTTTTACTCACATATTGTCTAATTTAAAAAACACTTGTTATGGAAGTGAAAAAAGCACGAAGAGCCGACCTTGAAAAGGGTAAGTCCCGTTGGCTGTTCATGGGTCTCATTGTGACGCTGTCGTTTATGTTTGTTTCGTTCGAATGGACTGAACGTAATGTAACTTACGCGATCAGTGATTTAGTCAGTGACCCGGATTTCTTTGAAGAATTAGTTCCTGTAACCTATAATCAGGATAAACCTCTGCCGCCACCGCCTCCGCCGGCTGCCGTCAACCCGGAAGAACTCAATATAGTGGATAATAACTCGACGGAAACAGAAACCGATATTGCAGCTTCAGACCCTACGGATGCTCCGGTAATTATACCGACCCCTATTGAAGTACCCGAAGAAGTAGTGGATGAAAATGTGGAATTTGTGGTGGTGGAAGAGATGCCGGTATTTCGTAACGGTAATGCTGATTTGATGAGGTATCTGAGTGAAAACATCAAATATCCTACCGTCAGTGCCGAGCAGGGAGTTCAAGGAAGGGTAGTGGTGCAGTTCGTTGTGGGTGTTCATGGAGAGATCCTGAATCCGGTAGTGGTGAAGAGTGTGGATCCGTATCTGGACAAGGAAGCAATCCGCGTGATCAGTTCCATGCCAAAATGGAAGCCCGGCAAGCAAAGAGGAAAAGCAGTGAGGGTGAAATACACTGTTCCTGTAGTCTTCAGGCTGCAAAGTTAAGATTTAATTAGTATGGATGGAGGAAGCGTAATCTCAGAAGAGGACGCTTCCTCTTTTTTTATCGAGGAATAAATAGGGGATATTTATGAAAACATGTAAGAAAAAAGGGAGTGAAAGGAAATAGTTAGTAATAAAATGCTTGCTATCTTATTATATTTGTTACCTTTGTGGGTCTTATAATATGAAAAACAATGAAAATAACAATTCTACAGAGAAATATAGAATGGGCCAATCCACAGGCCAATATAGCAAGGGCGGACGAAGCGATAAGCTGTCTGCCGGATGCTGATCTGTTTGTTTTACCCGAAATGTTTTCCACCGGTTTTTGTACGCAACCCGAAGGAATTGCGGAGAGCGCCGACAGTGAAACCCTGCACTGGATGAAGCGTAAGGCAGCCGAGCGGAATTGTGCTATTGCAGGCAGTGTAGCTGTATGTGAGAATGGAAACTATTATAATCGTTTTTACTTTGTCCATCCGGACGGAGCCGTGCAGCATTATGATAAGAAACATTTGTTCACCTTTGGGGGCGAACACAAGCGTTTCACTGCCGGCACAGAGCGTGTGGTGGTGAACTTCCGTGGGGTACGTATTCTTTTGGAGGTATGTTATGACCTCCGTTTCCCTGTTTGGTCACGCAACCTGGGGGATTACGACATGATACTTTATGTGGCAAGCTGGCCCACTCCCCGTGTGGATGCCTGGAGCGCTCTGCTTCGTGCGCGGGCTATTGAAAATCAGTGTTATGTAGCCGGAGTGAACCGCATGGGAGTTGATCCTGCCTGTGAATATTCGGGTGGCAGCGCCATTATCGATCCCTACGGAAAAACGATAGCCGAATGTCCGTGGAGCAGGGAAAGTGCGGTATCGGCTGATATAGATATGGAGGCATTGCAGGCTTTCAGGAAGAAATTCCCGGTATTGGATGATGCAGACCCCTTTACATTGATATGAAACAATTAACAAAATAATAGATAATGGCTGAAAAGAAATTATTGTTGGGCGATGAGGCAATTGCCCTCGGAGCGATACATGCCGGCATATCGGGTGTATATGCCTATCCGGGTACACCGTCCACTGAAATCACAGAGTTTATCCAGAATAATCCTTTGGCAAAGGAAAGAAAATTGCACAGCACTTGGTGTACCAATGAAAAAACGGCCATGGAGGCTGCATTGGGTATGTCATACGCAGGAAAACGTGCTTTGGTATGTATGAAACATGTAGGCATGAACGTGGCTGCCGATGCGTTTGTCAATTCTGCCATAACCGGCGTGAACGGTGGTCTGGTGGTGCTGGCTGCCGATGACCCTTCCATGCACTCGTCACAGAATGAGCAGGATTCACGTTTTTATGGGAAATTTGCTATGATTCCCATGCTGGAACCGTCTTCCCAACAAGAAGCATACGATATGATGGATTACGCATATACACTCTCGGAAAAACTGAAGTTGCCGGTGCTGATGCGTGTGGTTACCCGTCTGGCACATTCGCGTGCCGGTGTGGAAGTAGCCGATATCCGTGAGGAAAATCAGTTGAATCCTGATCATGAACGTGCCCACTGGGTATTGCTGCCGGGTAATGCGCGTAAACAATATCTGGATTTAGTGAAAAAGCAGGAGAAGCTGGAAGAAGTTTCCTCCAAATCTCCTTATAATTATCTGGAAGGGTTGAATCCCGAATATGATTATGAATTCGGAGTGATAGCCTGTGGTATCGGTTATAATTATGTGAAGGAGGCGGATACGGACAGTTGCCATATTCCGGTATTGAAAGTTTCGCAGTATCCGTTGCCGGCTGAAGAAATCAGGACGATGGCAGACCGCTGCGGATATGTTCTGGTAGTGGAAGATGGTCAGCCGTTTGTGGAAGAGCAGGTAAAAGCGATACTTTCCTCGGACTATGAGGTAAAGGGACGCTTGACGGAAACTTTGCCGCGTACTGGTGAATTGACTCCGGATAATGTGGGCGAGGCGATCGGATGGGGAATCAAACGTCCGTTTGGTAAGTCTCAGGTGGTGATGCCGCGTCCGCCTGCATTGTGTCAGGGATGTGGTCATCGGGATGTGTATGATGCATTGAACAAGGTGGCTGCGGAATATCCGGATGCACGCATTTTCGGTGATATCGGTTGCTATACATTAGGTGCGTTGCCCCCGTTCCGTGCTATCGACAGTTGTGTGGATATGGGTGCTTCCATAACCATGGCCAAAGGTGCTTCCGATGCGGGGGTATTTCCGGCCATTGCTGTTATCGGTGACTCTACCTTCACTCATTCCGGTATGACCGGTCTGCTGGATGCGGTGAATGACCATGCCAATATCACGGTGGTGATTTCGGATAACCTGACTACTGCCATGACCGGTGGACAGGATTCTGCCGGTACGAACAAATTCGAGGCGATCTGCCTGGGATTAGGGGTAGAACCCGAACATGTGCGTGTGGTGGTTCCATTACCGAAGAATATGGAAGAAATCACCCGTACCATTCGTGAGGAAATAGAATATAAAGGGGTGTCTGTCATTATTCCGCGCAGAGAGTGTATCCAGACATTGAATCGTAAACTAAGACAGAAAAAAGCAGATAAGGCATGAGAAAAGATATCATACTTTCGGGCGTAGGAGGACAGGGTATCCTGACTATCGCTACTATTATAGGAGAAGCTGCTACGGCAGAAGGCATCAATTTGAAGCAGGCCGAGGTACACGGTATGAGCCAGCGCGGAGGAGATGTGCAGTCCAATCTGCGTCTATCCGACGAAACGATTTATTCGGATCTGATCGCTCAGGGTGAGGCGGATCTGATTATTTCCATGGAACCGATGGAGGCGTTGCGTTATCTGCCTTACTTGCAGGAAGAAGGTTGGGTGATTACTTCCGCTAATCCTTTCAAGAACATTCCTGATTATCCTGAAGAAGTGGATCTGATGAGGGCTTTGGAGAGCCTTCCGCATGTGGTGAAGTTGGAAATAGAGGATATGGCAAAAGAAAACAGTATGCCTAAATGCGCGAATGTGATTCTGCTGGGCATGGCTGCGAAGTATATTGAAATCGTATCACCGGAACAGTTGCGCGAAAGCATAGGGCGTGTGTTTGCTGCAAAAGGTGAGAAGATTGTTGAAATGAATCAGAAGGCTTTTGATATAGGATTGAATGCGGTAAAGAACTGGTAATGCCATGAAGATATTTAGTGAAGAATTAGTGGAGAAGGCGGTGAAGGAACTGCACATCGCCAATCTTGCACAGGCTACTATCGGTGATGTGCTGTTGGTAGCCCAGTATCTGGAAAAGGAAACGGGGATTCCTTTTATCCGCATGGATCAGGGATCTCCCGGTCTTGCCGCCAATCAGATAGGGATTGAAGCGGAGAAAGCTGCTTTGGACAGGGGAGTCGGATCGCAATATCCGGCTGCCGCAGGAGTGCCCGAGTTGAAAAAGGAGGCTTCCCGTTTTGTAAAAGCTTTCTTGAATCTGGATATCTCTCCGCGCGCTTGTGTGCCTACCACCGGGTCGGTGGCGGGTTCATTCGGCTCGTTCATAGCCTGTACGCAGCGTATTCCGGGGAAAGACAAGGTATTGTTCATTGATCCCGGATTTCCTATTCAGAAATCCCAGCTTCGCATTATCGGCGTGGAGTGGGAAGAGTTTGATATCTATCATTATCGGGGACAGTTCTTGCGTGAGAAATTGGAAAGTTTCCTGAGTAAAGGCGATATAGCAGCGATTATCTATTCTAATCCGAATAATCCGGCATGGATTTGTCTGGAAGAGGAGGAATTGCAGATAATCGGTGAACTGGCAACCCGGTATGATGTGATTGTCATGGAAGATCTGGCTTATTTCTGCATGGACTTCCGTCGGGATATGGGGCATCCTTTCGAACCGCCTTATCCGCCCACTGTGGCAAGATATACGGATAATTATATCCTGATGCTTTCTTCTTCCAAGATATTCAGTTATGCCGGACAGCGTATGGCATTGGCATGTATCAGCGACAAACTGTTCGACCGCCAGTTCCCTGCCTTGGCAGAACGGTATAAAGATGCAGGGGTGTTCGGTCCTACGCTGATTGCTTCCATTCTTTATATGATTACTTCGGGATGTACGGCTTCCACTCAGTATGCATACGCTGAAATGCTTCGTCTGTCCACCGAAGGTAAAATCAATTTTGTGGAAGATACCCGCGAATATGCCCGTCGTGCGGAACGCATGAAGAAAATATTTACCGACAATGGTTTCCATATCGTATATGATTATGATGCTACCCAGGTGGTGGGAGATGGTTTCTTCTTTACCATAGGTTACGGAAATATGACAGGGGGTGAATTGCTCCGGGAGTTATTGTATTATGGGGTAAGTAGCATCTCGCTTTCTACTACCGGTAGCGAGCAGGAAGGTGTCCGCGCCTGTACGTCACGGATGCGCGATGAACTTTATCCGGTGATGGAGGAACGTATGAGAGCCTTTCACGAAGACCATAAGTAGTGGTAAATGGTTAGTGATTAGTGGTTAATGCCTGGCGGAGGGTTCGCCACTAACCATTAATCACTCACTATTAACCACTAACCATTAATCATTAATCACTAATGCTATGATTTGGAATAAAAATAAAGAGTGCATGAGTCGGGACGAGATGAGTGCTCTGCAGGGAAAACGTCTGAACAAGTTGGTGAACCTGGTTTATCATAATGTTCCTTTTTATCGTAACAAGATGCAGGAGATGGATTTGTCTCCGGATGATATCCAGACTATCGAAGATATCGTAAAACTTCCTTTTACTACCAAGCAGGATTTACGTGATAATTATCCATACGGTCTTCAGGCTGCTCCTGCTTCGGAAATTGTACGTGTACACGCTTCTTCGGGGACAACCGGGAATCCTACCATTGTGGGATATACGCGTCGTGACTTGTCTGTATGGTCCGAAGTGATGTCACGTTGTCTTTCAGCATACGGGGTTACCCGTAATGATACCTTTTCTGTCAGTTATGGTTATGGCTTGTTTACAGGCGGGTTGGGCGCACATTATGGGGTGGAGAATCTGGGGGCGACTGTTATCCCGGCTTCTACTGGAAATACGGAAAAGCATGTCCGTCTGATTCGCGACTTGGGTATAACGGGGATTGCCTGTACTCCTTCATACGCTCTTTATCTGGCAGAAGTGGTGGAACGTATGGGATTGACCAAGAATGATATCAATCTCCGTATCGGAGCTTTCGGAGCCGAGCCATGGACGGAAAGTATGCGTAAGGAGATAGAAGAGCGGCTGGGATTGAAAGGGTATAATATTTATGGATTGAGTGAGATTATGGGACCCGGTGTTTCCTACGAATGTCAGGAGCAACATGGATCACATATCAATGAGGATCATTTTTATCCTGAAATCATTAATCCTGAAACGCTGGAACGTCTTCCGGATGGAGAAGTGGGAGAATTGGTGTTTACTACCTTGACAAAGGAGGGGATGCCGTTATTGCGTTATCGTACGAAGGACTTGACTTCCCTGATGGAGGGTGAATGTCCGTGTGGAAGAACCAATATCCGTATGTCGGGTATTGTAGGCCGTAGTGACGATATGCTTATTATCCGTGGCATCAATGTTTTCCCGTCTCAGGTGGAAAGTGTTATTTTGGATATGCCTCAGTTTGAACCTCAGTATATGCTGGTGGTGGATAGGAAGAATAACCTCGACTCTTTGCAGGTACAAGTGGAAGTCCGCAAAGACTTCTTCTCGGATGATATGGGAAGTATGCTTGCCATGAAGAAAGCATTGAGCGACAAACTGAAAAGTGTCCTTTCCATCAGTGCCGAAGTGAAGCTGATGGAACCTAATAGCATTGCCCGTAGTGAAGGTAAGAGTAAACGTGTGATAGACAATCGGATTTTAAAATAAAAAAGTATGCGATATGACAATCAAGCAATTATCTGTTTTTCTGGAAAACAAAACCGGAAGAATAAATGACGTAACCAAGACATTGGCAAAGTATGATATCAATATGCATGCGTTCAGCATGGCGGAATCTACTGATTTCGGTATACTTCGCCTGATTGTTTCGGATGTGGAAAAAGCGGTGGAAGTACTTCGTGCCGAGAATTTTGCCGTGATGCTGACCGATGTGGTATGTATCAGTTGCCCGAATGTGGCAGGTTCTTTGGCTAAAGTTTTGGACTATCTGGCAGCAGAGAATATCTTTATTGAATATATGTATGCTTTTGCTCAGGGAGATACGGCACATGTGGTTATCCGTCCGTCTAATGTGGAGAGATGTGTGGAGATATTGAACAAATTCAATTGTAATGTTTTGACTAAAAATAGTTTGTGATTTCTTTTACATATTCATTCGGTAGTAATGGAAATCCGGATAAGTATTAAAAAATAGTTTATCAGAATCTTTTTTAAAATTAGAAAGCCGTCTCCTCCGAAGCGGCTTTCCGTTTTTCTATCAGAACAAACTCCAAGCAACTGTCAGTCCGGCCATTACAATGGCGACCATACTCATCAGTTTAATCAGAATGTTCAAACTGGGTCCGGATGTATCTTTAAACGGGTCACCTACTGTGTCACCAGTAACCGTTGCTTTGTGTACTTCGCTTCCTTTACCTCCGAAATTACCTTCTTCTATAAATTTTTTCGCATTATCCCATGCGCCTCCCGCATTGGCCATAAAAATGGCAAGAACGAAGCCCGAGGACAAACCACCTATCAGCAGACCGATAACACCGGGAACACCAAAAATCAGTCCGGTAGCGATAGGGGCAATGATAGCCAGTAGAGAGGGGAATACCATTTCACGTTGTGCTCCTTTGGTGGATATTTGTACGCAACGGGCATAGTCGGGTTCTGCCTCTCCTGTCAGAATCCCTTTTATTTCACGGAACTGGCGACGCACCTCCTCTACCATGTGAGCGGCTGCTCGGCCTACGGCGTTCATGGTCAGACCGCAGAACAGGAATGCCATCATACTGCCCAAAAACATGCCGCTTAGCACTTTGGGGTTCATCAGGGTTACATCGTAATAAAGCATATAGTCAGTGAAACTGGCGTTATGAACATCTACGGTAATGCCGTTTGGTAATTCCAGAATGGTTTGCCCCAACCGGGTTAATCCGATACGGATTTCTTCTACATAGGATGCCAGCAGGGCCAGTCCGGTCAGAGCTGCGGAGCCGATGGCAAAACCTTTGCCGGTAGCGGCAGTCGTGTTACCTAACGAGTCGAGGGCGTCAGTACGTTTGCGTACTTCTTTGCCCAGTCCGCTCATTTCAGCGTTACCGCCGGCATTGTCTGCAATCGGTCCGTAAGCATCGGTAGCCAAGGTGATTCCTAATGTCGAAAGCATACCTACGGCAGCGATACCGATGCCATACAATCCCATGGAAATATTGGCAAAATCAAATCCTGAAGCGAGCCAGTAGGACAAGATGATACCGGTTACTACTGCCAGTACAGGGATGGTGGTGGAAACCATACCTAGTCCGATACCGGAAATGATAACGGTGGCCGGACCGGTTTTTCCACTTTCGGCCAACCGTTGTGTGGGTTTATACGATTGAGAAGTATAATATTCGGTGGAACGGCCGATAACGATACCTACTATTAATCCCACTACCACAGCAAAGGAAATGTTTACCCAATTTTCCAAACCTAATGCCCAAAGGATAAGGAAAGTGGCAACGACAATCAGTACCGAACTTAAATTGGTTCCTGTGGCTAATGATCCGAGTAATTCCTTCATTCCTGCATTTTCTTTAGTACGGACGGCAAAAATACCGATGATAGAGAGAACGATACCCACTGCCGCAATCAGCATAGGTGCGATAACCGCTTTAAACTGCATCACGGTATCATCCGAGCCAATAAAAGCGGCAGCACCTAAAGCGGCGGTAGCCAGAATAGAGCCGCAATAGGATTCGTACAGGTCGGCGCCCATTCCGGCTACGTCACCTACATTGTCTCCCACATTATCGGCAATGGTTGCGGGATTGCGGGGGTCATCTTCCGGAATACCGGCTTCCACTTTACCTACCAGGTCGGCACCTACATCGGCTGCCTTGGTATAGATTCCACCTCCTACACGGGCGAAAAGTGCTTGTGTGCTGGCTCCCATACCAAAGGTAAGCATGGTGGTTGTGATGACACATAATTTAGCAGAAGGGTTCAAGGCGTCTGTGGGAATGCAATAGTCCAATAATATGTACCAGAAAGAAATATCGAGTAGTCCCAAGCCGACAACGACCAACCCCATAACAGCTCCGCTACGGAAAGCTACACGCAGTCCTTTGTTCAGGGAGTGCTGGGCGGCATTGGCGGTACGTGCAGAAGCGTATGTAGCCGTTTTCATTCCTAAAAAGCCGGACAGTCCGGAGAAGAAACCGCCGGTAAGAAAAGCAATGGGCACCCACGGATTTTGTAAGTTGAAGCCGTATGCCATGATAGAAAACAGAATAACTAATCCCAGAAATACCAGCCCTACCACCTTGTATTGTTGTTTCAGATAGGACATGGCGCCCTGGCGCACATAAGAAGCGATTTTCTCCATCGTCGGAGTTCCTTCGCTTTCAAGCATCATTTGTTTGTAGAAATACCATGCAAGTACCAATGCCAAGAGGGAGGCAATGGGCACAATCCAGAATAGATACGTTTCCATACGCAGTATTGATTTAAAAGTTGGTTTTGCCCAAAGATAGCAAAAAATAAATGATATTCAATAGGATAGGTCGTATTTTTATCAATTAATATTTGCGGTGCTTTTCTAATTAAGTTTAGGGGGGAATAAATATCAATATCTGTAACTTGGAACACATGTACCTGTTCCTGTGTTTCGTCAAAACACGATGAAAGGTAAACAAGACGTTAAAAAACAGTTTCACCACAGATCAAATCTGTATAATCTGTGGTGAATTTAAAACTCAGGCTTTGTATTTACCATACAGCTTATCTATCAGATCAGCGCGTCCTATTTTGCGCAATTCATTGATGATGGCACGTCGTTCTTCGGGTTTATACCAGAAAAAGAACATCCGTTGAGCCAGTTTTTCTTTTGGTGTTTTAGCGGAAAATACCGGTTGCAACGTATATGGATGATAACCTGTGTACCAGGTTTCAGTGGCTACAGTCATCGGAGTAGGAGTAAAGTCCTGTACTTGTTCCAGATGGAAATCCAATTTCTTGGTGATCACTGCCAGTTCTGCCATATCTTCTTCCGTACATCCGGGATGGCTGCTTATAAAATAAGGTATAATCTGCTGCCGCATATTCAACTCCTTATTTATTTTGTCGAAAGTCTTTTTGAAGTCATAAAATTGTGAAAACGAAGGTTTCCTCATGATTTGCAGCACTTGGTCGCTGGTATGTTCCGGAGCCACTTTCAAGCGCCCGCTGACATGATGGGCTATCAGTTCGCGGGTATATTCAGCCGTACTTCGGTTTACTGCCGGATCTTTGCTTTGATATTGTAACAGGTCATAGCGTACACCGCTTCCGATAAAGCTTTTCTTGATACCGGGAAGTGCGTCTACCGAATGATAAATATCCAATAAGGGGCGATGGTCCGTGTTCAAATTGGGACATACTTTGGGATGGATACATGACGGCCGTTTGCATCGCCGGCAAATTTTCTCATCTTTACCACGCATGGCATACATGTTGGCGCTAGGTCCTCCCAAGTCACTCAGATAGCCTTTGAAATCAGGCATTTCAGTTATGGCTCTCACTTCTCTTAAGATACTCTCTTTACTTCGGCTTACAATAAATTTCCCTTGATGGGCGGAAATGGTACAAAAGGCGCATCCGCCAAAACAACCACGGTGCAGATTGACCGAGAATTTAATCATGTCGAATGCGGGAATGCGTTTTCCTTTATATTTAGGATGAGGCATACGCGTATAGGGCAAATCAAAAGAATGATCCAGTTCGCCTTGGCTCATTGGAGGATAAGGCGGATTGACTACTACTGTTTCATTGCCTGTATCTTGCAAGATGCGGGAGGCTTCGTACTTGTTGCTTTCCTCTTCAATGAAGCGGAAGTTCTCGGCTTGTTTCTTTTTATCTTTCAGGCATGCTTCATGAGAGTGTAGGATGATATCTGGCTTTTCGTTCACACACTCAATTACAGAGTGCTCGGACGGAACTGATCCTTTCTTACGGATAAGGTAAGCCGTTTGTGGTATATCGTGGGGAATATCCTTTTGTAAGGGTAGATGGGCTCCGTCCTGACTGTCTTTGCTTTCTTTCATTCTCTTGCAAAGTTCCGTAATCGGCTTCTCTCCCATTCCATAGATCAATAAATCGGCTCCGGAATCTATCAGAATTGATTTACGCAGGCAGTCCTGCCAGTAGTCATAATGGGTGACACGGCGCAAAGATGCCTCTATACCTCCCAGAATGACAGGTACGTCGGGATAGATTTTCTTTAAAATCTGTGTATAAACGATGCTGGGATATTCGGGACGCATGTCGTGGCGGCCGTCGGGAGTATAAGCATCCTCGCTGCGCAAACGCTTGTTGGCAGTGTATTTGTTTACCATGCTGTCCATACATCCGGCGGACACACCGAAAAAGAGGCGTGGACGTCCCAGCTTCTTAAAATCGCGCAGGTCATCACGCCAGTTGGGTTGAGGCACAATGGCCACTTTCAAACCTTGCGCCTCTAATAATCTTCCAATTACTGCCGGACCAAATGAAGGATGATCTACGTAGGCGTCACCGCTGAACAAGATTACGTCCAGTTCATTCCATCCGCGCATCTCTACTTCTTTCTTGGTTGTCGGCAACCAGTCTGTAAGTTTGTATTCTTTCAATGATAAATACTGTTTTTTTTGTTTTGCTACAGAGAACACAGAGATTGTTTATTATATCTCTTCTTCATCTTTATTTTTCTCTTTCTCCCATTGGATATAAAGCAGAATGAGTTGATGAAGTCCGAAAGCTTTCATGTTATTATGATAAATTACATCGATACAAAGGTCGAGCAGCTCTTTATTGTTTCCTTCCTCGCTGGTTATCAGTGAACGGATATTCAACTTCAGTTTCTCCAGCACCGACTCGTCCACGATACCGTTGCTGTCTATCAGATGCTGGAATAAAGCATATTTCTCAATAGTTTGCAGGTTCTCTTCTGAGATTTCCATGCTGCGTGTGCCGGAGGCATTAGTCTGTATAGTGTACATAGTCGTTTTATTTTAATGGTTTATACGGACAAAGTTAGGCGTTTTTATGAAATAACCTCTTATTTGCCCTTTTATTTTCGTTTAAAAATATCACTTGCTGCCAAAGAAGCCCAGGATGGCACTCATTACCCGTGCTCTTTCCTTCACTCCCTGAATGCTTTCAAAGGGGAAACCCAGGACAAAAGTCCGATATTTGCCTTTATAGGCGATACCGGCACTGTAACTGCCCGGATTATATACAAAAGCGGAGTAAGCAGGGGCTATCGGGGTCAGACAGTCGGGAGCGGGTACGGCGTATGTTTGCTCGTTGATAGTGCGGGGAATACTGAAACGGGTGTTGGCTCCATATATTTCTCCCGAAGTGGAATTTATCATGCTGCCTCCGAAACTATATTTTAATATGTTTTCGGTGAAGTTCAGTGCTGTGGGACTGTTCATGTTGCTTCCTATATACGAGCCGCTGAGCATCAGGTTGCCGCCTCCTTGACAATAGGTTGTGAGCAACTGTTGCAATGTGTGGGAGAAAGGACGCCTGTCGGCTCCGAATATCAGGTCTGTAATGGGGTAATCTGCCAGCCGGACAAAACCATTTTCAACGGCTTCATCACTACACGATACAAAAGAGTATCCTCCGGCTGCCTGGATGGCTTTTCCATGAATGAACGGATAATCGAAAGTATTTCCGGCTATCAACATTCCTTCCAGTTCGCTGCCGCTATATCCCAGCCCGTCTTTAGTCTCCCGTCCTATGCGGCTGCGGTCGAAGCTTTGTTGCGTTCCGCAGAAGGCGGGTGTATTTATATAAGGTATTCCCGGATCCGTATTCAAGTCAAAGCCTTGCAAGAAAGGAGATTCTACGGTAGCAGGTCCGCTTAAACGGTCGAATCCGTTGACTATCAAGATTGTTCCTTTACTTTTCTTTGCCTGATAGGCTGACAGGATTTCGGAAGGAAAACTTTCTCCGCCCTTGTTGACTGCGGTTACTTTGAAACTATATACCAGTCCCGGTTCGGCTTCGAAGGTATATTCAGTACCGCGTACTAACGTTCCATTGTCAAATCCACCATGTCCCAGACGGGTATAGACTATGTATTGTTGAGCTTTGGCAGTCGGTTCCAACGGGTCGTCTACCGCTTGCCAAGTTAGTTGGAAGGTGTTTTTCCTACTTCCGGAGTGAATGGCAAAGTTATTTACCGGTAAAGGTTGGACTACGTAATCCGTCCCATGCATGGTACTCAGGTATTTTAGTATGGATTTGTAAACAGAACGTCCTACGGTAAACTTGAAACGCGGATCGTGCCCCAATTTCAAATCGGCGAAGTTCTGGTGGGAGAGGAGTTCCAGAATCATCGAGGGAACGGCAGGCAGACGGGTCTCGCTGTAATTGCGGTTCCACAGGCTGCGGCGTTGCCACCGGATACCGAATTGGGCGGAGATATCCTGTTGCAGACCGGTCAGTACCATGTCCGCCAAGTCGCGGGAAGCATAACGGGAGATACCGGCGTTCAGTTCACCATTATTATAATCGGTGGTATAGATACCCAGCGTGCCTATTAAATCATCTTCTTTGGAAAAACCTGCATCGCTGTGCACTCCCAAGGTCATTTCAAAAGGAACGCCCAATCCCTTCTCCTTTGGATTGTACACAGAATTTCCGCTGAGATAGTTTATTATCCGGCTGCGGGCGTTTATATCATCGGTATAGTCATTCTTACCTTCGCTGGGACTGTAAACCGAATAAGGAAAACCCGACCATTGTGCGGCATAGCGTGCCCCTTCCAGATAACGGGGCAGGCCGCTGGTTTTTCCACCGCGCGATATGTTTCCCATTCCTCCGCCAAAACGGACGGCATCGGCGCATACCACTCCTTTTTGTCTGCTCTCATTACTTAGTACCACCATACCGTAATCGTTGGTTCCTTTGTCGAATTCAAAAGTGCCCAGATAAACCCAGGTTCCTCCCCCTATTTGTTGGTTGACCAGAAATTCGGTGACACCCCCTTTATGGAAAACCAGATATTTAGCGTCACTCACACTTCCGGGTAAAGTCTGATAAGTCACATAGACGGCATATTTTCCTGTTTCGGGAATATGGGGAATCCATTGTGCAAAGGCTTTTTCCGGTTTTTTCTCGGTGGAGGCAAAGCGGGCTGTACCTTCTTCAAAAGGATTTTGTCCGTCCCGGTAAACCAATCGTTTTTGAGCGAATGCCGGGGTGGGGGCGGTTTTCCATTTACCTTTCCGGCTTTTTATCTCCTGATAGATGCAACCTTGGGGATGGGTATCATTATCCACAATCACCTCATTGCGTTGCCAGTCACGTTCACGAGGGGTATAAACTATGGCTCCCGCATTTTCCAGCATGGGTATAATATAAGGTATGACGAATGATTGGGTGAACAAGTCTTCTGTGGTACAGAACAGGCGGGGACGTTGCCATTCCCAACATCCCTTGTCCTTTTTATAATATTTTCCGTGGCTTTGCCAAAGGGCGATGTGTCTGCCTTCCAGTCCTTTGCCGGCAGTAAAGGGGCGGGAAATATTTTTTACCCATGGATCACCTTTATAATCTGTCCGTTGCCATAAGCGGCTTTTGTCCTGTTTCTTTCTCAGATAGTTGGGAATCAGGTCTTCGATTGATTTGCCATCGGCATAGATGGTTATATCGTAATAATTTACAGGACCGGGTAGGCTTTGTCTAAGTAACCGGTAGATAGCTTCTGTCTTTTCGGGGGTAAACGGTTGGTAGCCGAAGCTGGGGCTGGCATATACATTCAGTCTTTTTTTGTCATGATTTACTTCATAACGGTCTAATTTACACTTACCTATGTTGGCATAAGATGTTTCGTACCGGGTGAAAAAATCTTTTAGACGTTGTTCCACATTACCATCTAACCCTTGTGCCAAAGTGTGTGATATTCCTGCCATTACCAGCAGGAAGGACAAAAATATCTTTTTCATGTTGTTTTCTTCTTTATTTATGGTTGCGAAGTTAGGAATTTTTGTTAGTTTTGTCATTCTAACTAATCTATAATGAACCTAAATGAAACGAATTATCTTTAATTTCTGCTTCGTATGGCTGGCTGTTTCCGCTTTTGCCGGAAGTAAGGTAGTCGAAATGCGAAATTATGGTCTGGTACCGGACACACACGAGAATCTTTCACCCAAATTGCAGAAGGCGTTACAAGACATCAAGTCTCAAGTTGCTTTGGGTGATAAGGTCACTCTGCTTTTTGAATCCGGACGTTACGATTTCCATCCTGAAGGGGCGGCTGTCCGTGAGTATTATATTTCCAATCATGATCAGGACAATCCGAAAACGGTAGGTTTCCCTTTGGAGGATTGGAAGGGGCTGACGGTGGACGGACAGGGCGCCGATTTTATCTTTCATGGACGTATGCTTCCACTTTCTCTGCTTCGTTCAGAGAATTGTACTTTGCGTAATTTCAGCATAGATTTTGAGACTCCTCATATTGCTCATGTCAAGATATTGGAAAGCGGAGAGGAGGGAATTACTTTTGAACCTGCCGCATGGGTGAAATGCCGTATCAATGAGAAAGGTTTTTTCGAAGCATACGGTGAAGGCTGGTCCAGTGCTCCCCAGGGAGGGATTGCTTTTGAAGAAAAGACAAAGCGTCTGGTATACCGCACCAGTGACTTATGGTGTCCTATGGAAGGATTGAAGGAAATCTCTCCACGTGTCTACCATGCTCCTCAATGGAAAGACGCCCGGTTGAAACCGGGGACAGTGGTGGCTCTTCGTACTTATTATCGTCCTGCTCCGGGTATATTCTTGTCCAATGATAAAGACACCCGTTTGCAGAATGTGAAAGTGCATTATGCCGAAGGTATGGGACTGCTGGCCCAGTTATGTGAAAATATCACGTTGGATGAATTCAGCGTTTGTCTTCGTGGCGATAAGGATCCGCGTTACTTTACCACGCAGGCGGATGCTACCCATTTCTCCAGTTGCCGGGGGAAGATTGATTCTCGCAACGGGTTGTATGAAGGAATGATGGATGATGCGATTAATGTACATGGTACTTATTTGAAAATCAAGCAACGCCTTGATGACCATACGGTGATTGCCCGATACATGCATCCGCAAGCATACGGATTCGAATGGGGCGTGAATGGCGATGAAGTACAATTTGTACGTTCCGCCACCATGGAACTGACCGGTGGAAAGAACCGGGTGAAGGAAATCCTGCCCAATGACAAAGATACGGTGAAAGGTGCAAAAGAATATCGTATCACTTTTGCCGAGCCTTTGGATGCGGAGATTACGGATAAAGAAGGTTTCGGCATTGAAAACCTGTCCTGGTGTCCGGAAGTTTATTTTGCGGATAATGTCATTCGTAATAATCGAGCACGCGGTACGCTGTTCAGCACTCCCCTGAAAACGGTGGTAGAGCGTAACCTGTTTGATCATACATCAGGAACAGCCATATTGCTGTGCGGTGATTGTAACGGCTGGTTTGAAACGGGAGCTTGCCGGAATGTGCTGATTCGTAACAATCGTTTTATCAACGCATTGACTAATATGTTCCAGTTTACGGAAGCTGTTATCTCTATTTATCCGGAGATTCCCGATTTGGAGCATCAGAAAAAATATTTCCATGGTGGAAAAGGAGAAAAAGGAGTAGTGATTGAAGATAACTATTTTGAAACCTTTGACCGCCCTGTCCTTTTTGCAAAATCCATTGACGGATTGATCTTTAAAAACAATGTGATCCGCCAGAATACGGATTATCCGGCTTTTCATCATAACAAGTCCCGTTTCCGCTTGCTTCACACCCGGAATGTGAAGATAGAGAAGAATAATTTTGAGGATGGGGATGAGAGTATAGCAAGAGAATAGATACAAATAACACTGATTATGCGGGTGAAAATACAATCCGCATAATCAGTGTTTTCATATCTGAAGAACTACAACGGAAGGGTTATTCTACTTTTCCGATGCTGAAGTTTTCAGGATATTTGCCTTTGAAATTCTTATAATACAATTTGACTTCACGCATATCCTTGTCCAAATCACCGCTGGGATGTATTACCTTTTCGGCTGTGATGCATTTCTTCTCGTAGTCGATAGCTACCAGAATAATAGGCAGACCGGCCCCTTGCGCAATATAGTAAAACCCTTTCTTCCAATTGGGATTGGCTTTGCGTGTTCCTTCCGGAGTGATAGCCAGATGGAATTTTTGACTCGATTTGGCAATTTTAATCATCTGGTCCACCAATGAAGTCTTGCGGCTACGGTCTACGGGAATCCCTCCCATCCAGCGGAAAATAGGGCCTAGAGGCCAGAAGAACCAGTCTTTTTTCATCATAAAACCGGTTTCGCGACCTATAGCTCCCATAAACAGTTTGCCTATGAACAAATCCCAATTGGTGGTATGCGGTGCGGCACAGATAATATATTTGTCATAATCGGGAACGGATACTTTAGTCTTCCATCCCAATAGTTTGTAGTAGATAAAACCACAAATAGCTTTTTTCATTCCTTAAATCTTATGCTTTTGTAGCTTTAGCCAGTTCGTCTGCAACCACTTTTATTTCTTTGTTCAAATCCTCATTCAGTTTCTTGTAGAAACCTTTTACGTTACCCGGTTCAGTGTGACTGATGCGTATAATCAGTTTGATCACATTGTGTACAGAGTTGCAAACTACTTCACGGTTAACACCTTCCATCAAACTGACTAAAAACAAATCACTTGCTATATTGGTTATTTTTTTCTTTAAATTTCTTCTACTTGCCATAAATGTAATGTTTTAAGTTAATACATAATTCTAAATTCGCGGTAAAGGTAATATTTTTATTTGTATACGTTTTCATATTTGCGAAAAAAGAACGAAATTTGCACGTGAATTATAAATGAAATTATACACCTTTAAATAGAATAATAGAATATGACTAAAAGTGCATTACAAATTGCCAGAGCTGCTTATCAGCCCAAACTTCCTAAAGCGTTGAAAGGCGCTGTAAAAGTAAAGGAAGGTGAACCTACACAGTCAGTTGCTGACCAGGAAGCTATCAAAGCCTTGTTCCCTAACACTTACGGCATGCCGTTGATTCAGTTCGTTGAAGGCGAAGCTGTCAATATGCCTGCCATCAACGTAGGTGTCATCTTGTCTGGTGGACAGGCTCCCGGCGGACACAATGTTATTTCCGGTTTGTTCGACGGTATCAAAGCATTGAACAAGGACAGCAAACTGTATGGTTTCATTCTGGGCCCCGGTGGTTTGGTAGACCATAATTATATGGAACTGACTTCCGATATTATCGACGAATACCGCAATACCGGTGGTTTCGATATCATCGGTTCGGGACGTACCAAACTGGAAAAGGTAGAACAGTTTGATAAAGGTCTGGAAATCATCAAGGAATTGGGCATCAAGGCATTGGTAATTATCGGTGGTGATGACTCAAACACAAACGCTTGTGTATTGGCAGAATACTATGCTGCGAAGAACTGCGGTGTTCAGGTTATCGGTTGTCCGAAGACTATCGACGGTGACTTGAAGAACGAGATGATTGAAACTTCTTTCGGTTTTGATACGGCTTGTAAGACTTACTCTGAAGTAATCGGTAACATTCAGCGTGACTGTAACTCTGCCCGCAAATACTGGCACTTTATCAAGCTGATGGGACGTTCGGCTTCTCATATCGCTTTGGAATGTGCTTTGCAGGTTCAACCTAACGTATGTATCGTTTCAGAAGAAGTGGAAGAGAAGAACATGTCATTGGATGATGTGGTTACTTACATTGCTCAGGTGGTGGCTAACCGTGCCGCACAAGGCAATAACTTCGGTACAGTGTTGATACCTGAAGGTTTGATCGAATTCATCCCCGCAATGAAGAGATTGATCGCTGAATTGAACGACTTCCTGGCTGCTAACGCATCAGAGTTCGCATTGATCAAGAAATCTCACCAACGTGAATATATCATCTCCAAGCTTTCTAAGGAAAACTCGGAAATCTATGCTTCTCTGCCCGAAGGCGTTGCACGTCAGCTTACTTTGGATCGTGACCCGCACGGAAACGTACAGGTATCACTGATTGAAACAGAAAAGCTGTTGTCTGATATGGTAGCCGTTAAATTGGCTCAGTGGAAAGAAGAAGGCAAGTATGTAGGTAAATTTGCCGCTCAGCATCACTTCTTCGGTTACGAAGGACGTTGCGCTGCTCCGTCAAACTTCGATGCTGACTATTGCTACTCGTTGGGTTACACCGCTTCTATGTTGATTGCCAACGGCAAGACCGGTTATATGTCTTCTGTACGTAACACTACTGCTCCTGCCGAAGAATGGATTGCAGGTGGTGTGCCTATCACAATGATGATGAACATGGAACGTCGTCACGGTGAAATGAAACCGGTTATCCAGAAAGCGTTGGTAAAATTGGACGGTGCTCCTTTCAAGGCGTTCGCCGCACAGCGTGAACGTTGGGCTATTGAAACAGACTATGTATATCCGGGTCCTATCCAGTACTTCGGTCCTACAGAAGTTTGTGACCAGGCAACCAAGACATTGCAGTTGGAACAAGGAAAATAATTTTTTCTTATTTCTATAAAGCATAAAGGAAACCCATCGGGGCTGATTGTAAAACCATTCTCCCGATGGGTTTTATTGCATAGTATGTGGGAATAGGTAAGGTAAAAACAGCTAAATAGGATAAAATGGTAAGAGCGAAAAGCACACGTCCTGCCCCTGTTAAAAAAAAGGCAGTCGCGAAACCTGTCCGCCGGACCACACAGCGGAAGGCGAAAAAGAAACCGCAAAGAGAGATGCCGTCATGGCTTCGGTATGTCATTGCGGGGATTATTGCTTTTTTATTCCTTGCCGCTTTCTTTTATTTCTTTATCCGTCCTTACTCTTACCGTTGGAAGCCTTGCTATGGCTTTAAAGCATACGGTGTATGTATGCCCTCAGGTTTTCATGTGCATGGCATTGATGTTTCCCATTATCAAGGAAACATAGACTGGAAAATGCTGACCCAGACCCGACAGGGAAAATTTCCTATTCATTTTGTCTTTATGAAAGCTTCGGAAGGAGGCGATTATGGGGACAAGGCTTTTAGCTCCAATTTTGATTCGGCGAAAACGCATGGGTTTATCCGTGGGGCTTATCATTTTTACAATCCGAAGACAGATCCTGTCCGTCAGGCCGATTTTTTTATCAATTCCGTCAAGCTGGATTCAGGTGACCTTCCTCCTGTGCTCGATATTGAGAAGAGGGGAAAGGATGAGAATCAACTCCGTCGTGACCTTAAACTGTGGCTTGACAAAATAGAACAGCACTACAAAGTGAAGCCTATTCTTTATACTTCTTATAAGTTTAAAACGCGTTATCTGAATGATTCGGTCTTCAATTCTTATCCTTACTGGATAGCTCATTATTATGTAGACTCGGTGGAATACAGGGGGGAGTGGAAATTCTGGCAGCATACGGATGTGGGTACGTTGCCGGGTATTCGTGAGAAGGTGGATTTGAATATTTTCAACGGTTCGTTGGAAGAATTGCAATTAATGACCATAAAGAAATAAGGGAACTGTGCCTGAGGTTCCGAAAACTTTGCTTATATTTGCTTTATGAACTTACTGCTCAATATTATTTGGCTGATTTGCGGCGGATTTCTGATCTGCGTGGAATATATTGTTTCCAGCCTGTTGCTGATGATTACTATCGTCGGCATTCCTTTCGGTTTCCAGACTTTGAAGTTGTCTATGCTGACTCTTTGTCCTTTTGGGCGGGAAATACGCAGTTGTCCCGGTGATGGTGGATGTCTCAGTGTGTTGATGAATATCATCTGGATACTTGTAGGTGGAATCTGGATCAGCCTCTCTCATCTGGCATTCGGGGTGTTGCTTTGCATCACTGTCATCGGCATTCCATTCGGACTGCAACATTTCAAGCTGGCGGGCTTGGCACTTACTCCTTTCGGAAAGGAGATTGTATAATAAATATAATACCGTATGGTCGTTTGGTCACTTTGGATAAAATGCAGCGTCCTACGTGCGTTTGTCACCGCTTGATTCCGGTTCTAATTTTCAGGGAAGAAGAACAAAAGGACAAAAGAGAGAAAATCCGTTCTTTTGTCCTCGAATAAATCAATGCACATCCTGCGTGGTTGGTGGCAACTCCGTCTTTATCGCGTCTTTGCCATACTTGAAAATGGTATTATTTCATGATGAATTTCACAGCTGCCCAGTTGTTCTTTTCCCGATGATGTACGAACTCCATTCCCAGACTCTCCGCTTTTTCGCGGATAAAAGGAATATCCTGTATATAGAACCCACTCATAAATATTTCCGAACCCGGATGCATACAGGCGGCATAATGGGGAAGGTCTGCCAGAAGAATATTCCGGTTAATGTTGGCAATAATCACATCAAACGCTTTGCGCCCTTTCAGCAGATTGGCGTCACCCAGTTCCACTGTAATGTTATGGATATGGTTCAGTGCAATGTTGTCTTTTGAATTGTTGACGCACCAGTCGTCAATGTCGATGGCTGTCACAGGATTGGCTCCTCGCATGGAGGCAAGGATGGCAAGAATAGAAGTGCCGCATCCCATATCCAGGACTGATTTTCCTTTCAGGTCGGCTTCTAACAGCTCGCTGATTATAGAGCTGGTCGTTTCATGATGCCCTGTGCCGAAAGCCATTTGCGGGTTAATCAGAATTTCATACTCAGTTTTCGGAGTGTCTTTGTGGAACGTGCTGTGAATGCAGCAACGGTCACCTATGACGATGGGTTGAAAGAAGTTTTTCTCCCATTCTTCATTCCAGTTTTTGTCTTCGGCTTCCTTTATGGTGTATTCTATCCGGGTGTCAGGTAAAGGGAAGTTCACAACCATTTCTTTCAGTGCTTCCTCGTCAAAGAGAGTTTGCTGGATATAGGCCTGTATTCCCCCTTCACATTCTACAAAACTTTCAAATCCTATTTCTCCGGCCAATGCGGACACTACATCATTCACTGTCTCATTACAGGGATGTGTTGTAAAGGTTACTTCTAAATATTTCATATCTTTTCGTTTATTCTATCACTTTACGGAGCAATGCCTCCATCTCATTTTTGAAGATGCCCGCTTCATGCACTTTCACCCCGTCCACATAGAACGTGGGAACGTAATAATAGTCGTATTGGTCGGCTATATCAGGATGTTGGGTTTCTTCTATCATTTCTATTTCTATAGGTTGGAATTCAGGATATTCTGCTTTCAGTTCTTCAATATAGCGCAGTGCTTTTTTGCAGAACGGGCATCTTTCCTGATAAAATAATTTCACTGGTTTCATACGATTGTTGGTTTAAGGATGATGACAAAGATAATTTCTTTTCATTACTTTCACAAACAAACCTTCCGTCTTTTTGTTTCAGACTTGTGCTCTCATTGCAATGTTAGATGCAATTATGCCCTCATGCCCTCATTCGTGAGGTAATTTGTTTATAATGAACAGGTTATTTGTGATGGTAGCATAGAAGAGTATGAGGGCATTGCCCTCATACTTTCCTATGATAAAATAAATTATTTCAACTTTGTTACATGATATAGGGTACCTCTGGTACTAGTCTTTTTAGGAATGTTCAGTTTGCGGAGAATACGTCCAAACCAATTTATTTTATTGATAGACAGTTTGTCGCGTGTGTTCTCTTGAAGATAATTAAAAATATCCATGGCAGTCATCCATTCTCCCTCCTTTTCGTTGGTTGCAGAAGAAAAGTTACAATGGAATAAATGCTCCAAAGGTGATATTTGCTCAAATTCGCTGTTGCTTTGTCGTAAAACGGCCTCATCTTCGTCATTCAGCCAATAACGTTCGTTCTTATAAAGTAAATGCATGGCTTGCGCATAGAGTTGGCGGTAGTCTATGGTGACATTGGTATCAATGGGATCGGTCACTTCGATACAGATAAAGCGACGGCTTCCCGTGGGGTCGGTGAGCAAATCCTTCTGATTGCTGGTGCCGATGAATGAGGCATAGCGGCGTAATTCGCGCACGCTGGTTCCGTAAGGCTTGCGCAGATTGGCTGTCGGTTTTTGTAACAGATGTTTCAGAAAGCCTTGTTGATTTACGGTAATCTGGTCGAATTCGTCCAGGTTGATAAGGAAAAATCGTCCCAAGGCACGCTCCGCTTCCTGTTTGCTGCTGAAGTCCAGGCTGTCGGCATAGCCGAAACGGAGTTCGGGTGGCAGCAAGATACGGCAATAAGTGGATTTCCGGAATCCTTGCGAACCTACAAGTAAAGGTGAAGTGCTGTTTCCATGCTGGCGGTCCATCCCCCTCCAATGCGCCACCATGCCTAGAAACCAACGGTAAAAGAGTTCTTCCCAATGCGGATTGCCGCAAGGAACGAGCCGGGCAAGTGCGCGGATGCGGTCAGTACCGTCCCATCGGGGAAGGTCACACAAGTATTCTTCTACAGGATTGTAAAGCGGAACGAAATCGGAGGTGAGAAAGCGGTCTATATCCCGGTCCCACACTTGCAGCCCTTCTTTTAAGGCGCAGAGGGAGATGCTGTTGCGGGTACGTTTATCTAAAGGCTTGAAATAGAAATGAACGGAGTCCCGTTGACGGTATTCCACCTCGTCCAGCACGGTGTTGAAGCGGAATTCATACCGTCTTTTCAAGAATTCCTCCAGCCGGAAGGTGGCTTCCTGCTCTTTACTGAAACCGCTTTTCTTACCGAAACCTTTCATTTCCCGGTATCCGTTGCCAAAAGCTGTACGGATGGTTTCTGTGTCCGTTGCGTGAAAACAGTGCATCAGCGTGCGCTGTACGGCTTCCTCTTCGGGGATGCCTGTTTTGAAGCATTGTTCTACCAGATGGGGCAGTAAAGGTTCCAGCCCGTCATCACGTTTCCAGTTTTCCATCTCGGCCAATGCTCTTTTCCGTGCCGACTGGTACATCAGGGCAAAAATCTGCATACTTTCGCAGCCGGGTGTCATTCGTTCCGGTGCGCTTTCGCTGTTTTGTTTCCGTTGCCGGAAAGTTTCCTCATCGGGCAGGGTAAGCGGTTGCTCTATGCAGAAAGGGGCGGACGAAGGGTTATAGTAAGGTTGTTCATCCACGGTCATGCGACAGCTTTGCATCAGGTCCGGTTCTTTCAGTGTGATGCCGAAAGGAAGCATGGGCTGGTAGCATGTCACCGCCAGCCGATAGGCGTGGGCATGAAACAGAAGGACTTCTTGTGTGGCAGTGGGCAAGCTGCCGTCAGTGCGTGCGAAGCGTACCCATATCTTTACGCTCCGTCCGCTTGAACCGCAGAAAGCGGCAAAGGTTTGTGGCAGTTGCTCTACTTGGCGTTTCACATATTCCACCTCATACAGGTCGGCGAGCCGGTTCACTTCCAGCTGCACCAGTCCGTTGTAATGTTTCATACGTTTCTCACCCTTTTGTTTGCGGGTATATTCTACGGCAGGATAGACACGCGGCAGTTTGTCGATGTGGACGTAGCGGGCGGACGATCCTGCCAGCCGGGGTAGTATTTCACGCAGTTCCGATATATGCCCTGCTTTGTTCTCTGTCTTTACTTTCTCGAAGAATGCGTCCGTATCGCATAGTGACAAGGCTTCTGTCCCCTGTTCTTCATCTTTCCTGATGAGTGTAATTTTCATATTTGTCTTTCGTTTGAATGTTTTTTGGTTTTATGTACCTCCCATGGAAAAGATGATGTTCTGTCGTGTGGAGAAGACTGCGTATTGCGAGTGTCTATGTGTGCATATTTTTAGTAAAGATAAGGTTTCTTTCCGGATTCTGCAAATGCTTTCCGGATTAAATGCCGTCTTTTTCTTTTTCCTTTCTTTTCTGTGTTTTTATTCTTAGTCTCAGTGCATATTCCCCTGTCTCTTATTTGTTTTCTACCTTTTCTTTTCTTATTTTTGTATGTTTGTAATTAGTTATTCACCATTGTGATTAAGTCTGATCACAAAGGTGATTAAAATTAATCACAAGGGTAGTTAAGTTTAATCACGTCCGTGATTAACAGATATTGAACTTTCATCAATAAAAAAAGAACAGTATGGCAATACTATTTGATTGGTACGAGAATCCCAAAACCTCTGAGCAACAAGGGGAAGAGAATATGTTGCATCCGCGTCTCCGGCTGAATGGGAAAGTAAGCACGGCCCAGCTCCGTGCCCGTATACAGAAATATTGTACATTGACGGAAACGGATGTAATAGCCGTGCTCGATGCGCTGTCACACGCCATGGGCGAGGAATTGGCGGAGGGCAGGCAGGTGCATCTGGACGGCATCGGCTTTTTCCGTCCCAATCTGGTGAGCACCGAGCCGGTAACCGAAAAGACGAAACGTAAAAATACAAAGGTAAGGCTTAAGGGGATTGTTTACCGCCCCGACCGATTATTGATGGATGAGGTGGGAAAGGTAAAGGTGCAGCGTACCCGGTTCTCGTTTCATTCAAGTAAACTGACCGATGAGGAAATTGACGCATTGCTGACGGAGTTCTTCACAACTCATGATTTTGTGCAGCGGAAAAGTTTCCAGCTTCTTTGCAGTATGACACAAAGTACGGCCAGCCGCCATTTACACCGCTTGTGCGAGGAAGGAAAGCTGAAAAATGTGGGACTTCCCAAACAACCGGTTTATAAGCCGATAAATGGGCATTATGTTGTGAATGAATGATTTAAGTGAAATGTACAAGAAATTAGGAGTGAGGGCATGAGGGTAATGCTCTCACTTTTTAGCATGCCCTCACTGTGGGTGGTGGTTTAATAATGAGTAGGTTATGGCTTTTAGTGAGGGCATGAGGGTATAAGTGGGTGCAACTTATTATAAAAAGTTGTTTTACCACCAGATTTGTTTACCATCAACGTATGTGAACGGACGTTCTTCTGTTTTCCGTGTGTGTGCAGAAATAGATAAAATAGTTGAAGTCCGTTACTAAAATAGGGAAATCCCTACCAACTAATAGGGATTTTCTTTGTTATGAACTGAAACCTCTGGCTATCTTTGCACTAGAAAAAGTAGATAGAATAACAAATAAAACAGGTACGAGTATGAAAAAGATTGTATTAGCTTCGCTTATGATGGTGTGCTTGCCTTATTGGGCAATGTCACAAAGCGTTGATGACGACCTTTATTTCATCCCTAAGAAAAAAGCTGAAAAGAAAGAGGAGGTTAAGCAAGAGGTGAAAGTGGTGGTTCCGCAGAAGCAGAACACGACTACCGTTTACGCAGCCCCCGGTTCTACAGTGGTGGTGAAGGATGTGAAAGGAAAAGTGCGCGATGTGGATGAGTATAATCGTCGTTATACTTCACGAGATAATAACTTCTCGATGGAGAATGATACCTTGTATATTGAGGAGAAACCTTTGAATGAGAGAGGGGAATGGGTTAATGGTTTTGAGGGCTCTCAAGACGATTATGAATACGCGATGCGTATCGTCCGTTTCCGCAATCCCCGTTACGCCATTCCGGTAAGCAGTCCGCTCTATTGGGATGTGGTTTACGGTTTGCCTTCATGGGATTGGAATGTATATGATGACGGATTGTATGCATACGTTTTTCCCACTTACACGAACCGCTTGTGGTGGGATTGGCGTTGGAATTATCCATATGGCGCCAGCTGGGGATTCAGTTGGGGGTGGAGTTCGCCGTGGTACTACAATAGCTGGTACTATCCCGGTTATTGGGGTGGCGGCTACTGGGGTGGCTATTGGGGCTACCATCATCACCACCACCATCATTATTATCCGCATTATTCCGGTCACGGTTGGGGCGGCGGCTACTGGGGAGGCGGTCATGGATGGTATGGCTCAAGCAGACGTAATCCGGGAATACATGCCGGAAGATACACCAACAGCTATGGCTCTTCACGCCCAAGCCGGAATAATTATGTGAATAGTTATGATAGGAATAGTCGTAATTCGTATGTAGGAAATTCCAGACAAAATGTCCGTAATAGTGCTAATAGCTATCGTACCGCAACACGTAACGGATCTTCATCAGGAAGAGTGGTTTCGGGATCTGACGGTGTAAATTCGGTTCGTCCTAATAGAAGCGCTATCAGAACCCGTACAGGAGCAACTCTTTCACCAAGTCAGGCTGCAGGAGTCCGCCCGGGTAATTCGTATTCACGTCCGACAGAAGGAAGGGGTTCTTCCTATACCAGACCAAGCAGTACCCGGAGAAGTGTGGGAAATGCAGCAGGATCTGCTTATCAGAGAACAGGGGCTGCAAGCCGTGGCGCCTATCGTAACAATAGTGGCGTTTCGAACTCTCGCAGCAGTTCATATTCCCGTAGCAGCAGTCCTTCCCGTAATAGTTCGTCTAACTCTTACCGTAGTAGTGGAACTTCTTCTTCCCGTAGTAGTTTTTCTAGTGGCGGTGGGGCTTCCCGTAGTTCCGGAGGCGGTGTTTCCCGTTCAAGTGGCGGTGGCAGATCGCGTACCAGATAAGTAGCAGATTAAACCAGACTGTTGTATTTAATAGAATTGATGTATGAAAAATAAAGTAATAGTAACCGCTTGTACGTTGCTGGCAATGGCAACGGCAAGCGCACAAAATGCTTATGATGCGGAAAAGTTGCTGGGGAATGACTTGAATGGAACAGCACGATTTGTTGGTATGGGTGGTGCCATGGGAGCTTTGGGAGGTGATATATCTGTCATGAGTTCCAACCCTGCGGGTATCGGCATTTTTCGTAGTAATGATGTGTCCGTTTCTTTTGGTTTTAATAATACTTCGACAAAGAGTAACTTTAGTGGCGTGTCAATGAATGAAGACAAAACGCGCGCTTCATTTGACCAGATTGGATTTGTTTATAGCAATAAGATAGGCAACAATACTTCTTTGCGTTTTGTGAATTTCGGATTCAATTACCATAAAAGTAAAAACTTCAACCGCCTTTTCTCTATGGGAGGGGCGTTGGATAATATGTCACAAAGCTTCCAGCTGGCTCAGGAAATGGAACGATATGGATTGACGGAAAGCGAGTTTAATGACATACTGGATGCGAAGAATCCTTATACCAAATATTGGAACCAGTTACCTGTTTTAGGAGTAATGGGGGTGAGAACCGGTGTGGTTGACTGGTTTAATGATCCTGAAAAAAACATTCATGCTCCATGGGGGTGGAATGGTTTTAACAATAACTTCTTTAGTAAGGAAACTGGAGGTATCAGTCAATATGATTTTAATGTTTCATTCAATATTGAAGACAGGGTCTATTTAGGAGCTACCTTGGGGGTCTATGATGTGAATTATGACCGTTATACTTCTTATACGGAAAATTTGAATGATGATAAGGGTGCGGATAATGGGGGGTATACATTGGATAATTATTATAGACTGGAAGGAACTGGTATGGATTTGAAGTTGGGGGTTATTGTACGTCCTATAGAAAGTTCTCCTTTCCGTTTGGGATTTGCCGTTCACACGCCTACATGGTATGATTTAAGAGAAAGCTATAATGCCACTTTATCTTCTGATATTTTAGCTTATGAAAAACCCTATTATATCCAGACATTGAGTGATTTTCTGGTAACTCCGGAATATGATTATTTGACCTATGATTATAATCTTACTACTCCGTGGAAATTTAATGTCAGCGCGGGTACTACTTTTGCGGGTGCGGTGGCAGTAGGTGCGGAATATGAATATCAGGATTATTCTTCCAGTAAGCTGAAGGATGTGGATGGTTATGAATTGGGAGATCAGCCTAGCGTTGAGAATTATCTGAAAGGTGTCCATACTTTCCGTATAGGAATGGAAACGCGGATCATACCTGAGTTTAGCATCCGTGCAGGGTATAATTATTCTTCGGCTGCATTTTCAAAAGATGCTTATAGTGCCTTGTCTTTATATAGCACGCGTACTGATTTTAATAATACGGAGTCTAAGAATACCTTTACGTTTGGTCTTGGATACCGTGGCAGTGTAATTTATGCGGATTTGGCATATAAATATGATATGTATAAATCAAACTTTTATGCTTTTGACGATATAGATCTTCCGGCAACTAAAGTGGACAATGAACGGCATCAGCTCTTGCTGACAGTCGGCGCCCGCTTCTAAGAATTTATTGTGAGTCTAATATAATTAACCTGTGATATACCGGAAGAACTTTATAGGCTTCCGGTATATTTTTTTATTTATCGCGGAATTCTTTCCTTTTCCAGAAGTTGAATCCTGCATATACACGAACGGTTCCGAATGTATTAGTGAGAGAGAAATTCCTTTTCCGATAATCGTATGTATGCATCACCAGTGAAGCACCTACAAAGTACTTGTTGGTATTATAGACCACGGCGGCACGTGTTATCAGGTCAAAATTGATATCCTTTATCCAATGATTGTCGGTGTTAGGCGTATCGTCTATTTTTGATTTTTTATAGGCAATGGCCGGTAAGAGTGAAAGATTGGAAACCCAGTTTTTTGCAAATACCCAGTTATAGCCATAACCCACGTTGATGCTGTAATCAGAATATTTCACTTTCTTGAAAAGCAGGGCATCATGCAGTTGGGCTCTCACTTCACCGGGAAGCTTTTCGTAATCAAAAGATATGTTGTGCTGGGAATAAGAAAAGCCCGCCATCAGGGAACCCGCGCTTTTACGCTGGTTGGTGGACTGGCTATAGGCTGCCGGATAAGAGAATTTTTTATAATTGAAAATCCAATAGGCGTTCAGTCCTTTGATTTTACTTTGCAATCCGTTGAAATTCAGATTTTTAATGGGAGTTTTCAGGTCAAATCCGCTGGAAGAACGTATCTTGAAATCGCTTCCTGTCTTTCTGTAATATAAATCCACACCAAATTTGGAACTATAAAGATTCAGTGCCATTTCGGTTTTCTTTGCCTTGTTCTTGTGTCCGCCGAAAATATCTTTTACATCGAAAGAATATCCTAGAAATATCCAGCGCCATCCGAAATAGACCCCCAGCTTGAAACTGGCATTGGGGGAGAATCCCAAACTTTGTTCGCCGTTGTTTCCTTTACTGCCTAACCGATAGTATTCGTACCAACTGCTGGATTCCAGCATGAAAGCCAGATTGTAGAGGTTAGGCGAGATATAGGTGGTATCGACCGCGTTGAATTCTTTTCCCACTTTCCTGATTTTTCTTCCGGTATGACGGACAGTTGTCGCTATTCCATCGGTCAATGTAATGAGAACACCCTTGTTGTCCTGTACTGTCGAGTCCTTCTGTTCCGCTTGTGCATATACACCGAGGGCGGAAAGGAAAGACAGACAAAACAGGCATAATTGACGGATGTCCATAGGCAGAAATCAGAGTTTGTCAAGTATACGGTCCATTACCCAGTTGGTGGGTGTCGCACTGATGCCGTCGCAGGTACAGACAGCTTTTCCCTGCAAGTGTTCTACTACGGCTTTTATGAGCGGAAGTTGTACATGAGGGGGATTTTCGGGAAGAAACTCCTCGCGGCCTCTTTCAGTATGCAGGGCGATGGGATCGTAAGTGAAAACAGAGAAACAGATCATTCCCTTGTCTCCGATGATTTCTATACGGTCTTCCTTGGCCGATTCATGGGCAACGAAACACCATGATCCTGATCCCGGCAGACCGGAATCAAATTTGAAGCAGGCACTTATCGTATCTTCTGCCGGATATAACCCGCCACGGTTGCTCTTGTATCCTTGGGCTTCGAGAATGCAGCCGAACATATCTTGTAGCAAATCCAGCTGGTGAGGAGCCAGATCATAGAAATAACCGCCGCCGGCAATATCAGGTTGTACACGCCAGGGAAGGTTGGTACTGTTGTAATCCAAAGCGCGTGGAGGCTGGGCGAAACGTATCTGTATGTTGATGACATTGCCTATTTCTCCGTCCTCTACCATCTGGCGTACTTTTTGGAAATAAGGAAGATAGCGTCTGTAATAAGCTACGAAACAAGGAATTCCTGTTTCCTGTGATATGCGGTTGATGCGTGCACAGTCTTCATAGCTGGCCGCCATAGGTTTCTCGATGTATACGGGCTTTCCTGCCTTCATGGACATAATGGCAAAAGTGGCATGAGAAGAGGGGGGAGTGGCTATATAAATAGCATTGACATCTTCATCTCCTATTAACTGCTGCGGATCGGAGTACCAGCGGGGAATGTTGTGTCTTTTGGCGTATGATTGAGCTTTTTCTTTGTCACGGCTCATTACGGCCACTACCTCTGAACCTTCGATCAGGGCAAAGGCTGGTCCGCTTTTCTTCTCGGTCACTTCTCCGCAACCGATGAAGCCCCATTTTACTTTGTCTAATTTAACCATGGTAATAACTTTTTTGTCATTCCGCTTAAAATAATAACAATTTATATTGCAAAGATAGGACTATTTTGCAATTTCAGCCGGATAAAAATCAGTTATTGTAATATTTCTTGCGCAACAGTTTGAATGCAGGAGTCTTGACGTAGTCATTTAACCAGGAATTCAGGCTGTCAAGCAATATTGGAGAATGTTTGCTTACTCCCCATGAATAGAATTGTGAGAAGCTGATGGCTGTTTCTATATCCAATTGTGGAAAATCATTGATGGAGGCTTTGGCAATGCTCTCGTCGCATACGGCATAGTCTATGTCACCATGTGCTACCATGGCCAGTAATTGTTCTTGTCCGTATTTCTCCACTTCTTTGATATAGATGGTATCGCCTATTTCGTTACTTAAATTATGTATGCGCAGGATGGCAGGTGAGTTTTTGACTAGATGAAGGGTCTTGCGGGCTAGTTCCAACTGGCTGTGAATGTACAGACTATCGTTTTCTTTTTCGGGTTTACGCTGTACCAGTACTTGTTTGTTCAGTATAATGGGGCGGGTAAACAACAGGGAGTCTTTGTATTCTGTGGTAACTACCGTGCTGTTGGCCAATATATCGTATGTTCCTTTTTGTACGCCTTCCAGTCTTTTGGAAAAGCTCATTTCAGGAGTGATTTCCGGTTTCAGTCCTTTGCTGTGTGCAAAAGCATGGAGCAGTTCGTAGTGGAAACCGGAAACGGTGTCGCCGTCGGCATAAAAACTGATAGAATTGTACTCGGTAACGGCACGCAGGATTCCCGATGCCGCTATTTCTGCATAATCGCGGGGCAGACTGGTTTCAGCCTCCGTTTTCTTTTTGAAGAAGATGGAGGATAGGGTTACTGCAAGGATACCCATCAGAATGTATTTCAGATATTTTCTCATATAGACCGTCAATCAAAGAAATTCCATGAAAGGCCGAACTTTATCATTCGCGGATTGATTGGGTAGTGAGGCGCCAGGAAGTAATTGGATTTTCCCGAACCGGCATTGACGTGATACATCATAATAAAGAAGCGGGTACGTTTTAAATGCAGGTTGGCATAGACGTTGACTATCGGAAAAGCTCCTATCTCGATTTTGTCATCAGGATTCTGGTTATAGAATTGTCCGATGACGGGGGAGTAGTCTGGCGCGTAATATTTACTGAAATAACGCACATCTGCTCCCATTTCTATCTGGAGTACTTTTTTGGCGAGACCGAATTTCATGTACAAGTTGCCGTAAGCCGACAATTCCGGTAAGGGCAGAATGTCTTGCTCACTTGATTTTTGATAGGCTACTTCACCGTCGAGATGAAATATTCCTACTTTCAATTTTTGTTGCAACATTGCTGTGAATATTTGTATATTGCCGGAGTGCTGTCTTACGGCTGCATTGTTCTTGAAACCGGTGACATTTCCTTCACTGTCTTTTACCGGTATGCTGGCATTGGCCAGATAAGTGTAGTTCTTTATATTTTCCACTCCGGCACGCAGTTGGGTTCCCCATCTGTTCAGACTTAGTTTTCCTTCCAGTCGGGTTCTCATTATTTTGGATAAATCGTTGTTGTCCCACCAGTAATGTTTGGATTGGAAATGCCTGAAATAGAATACGGGGTTCTGGTTCTTGATGAATGCATTTACATCCAGTCTCACCGTATCTCCGAATAAACGGAGATTCAGATCCCCTCTGCCTTCTACGCTGAATTGTCCTGCATCTTCACCGGCTATGGCCAATTCTCCTAGAATATTGTAATGTAATAGTTTTCCTTGTTTTTTGGATAGTTCGCCGCCAATGGAGAGTGAACTTTCCTTATAGTTGTTGATAATGCGCTGTCCCGGTATGTTTGTCGTGTCGGTCAAGGCGAAGTTTCGGTATTCATAACTTAAAAAGGCGGTAAGTCCGGCTTTCGCCCATTTGTTGAATCCTTCTTGTAAAGCAATGCCAATGGTATTTTTGATGGATGTGCGCTTCGTCTTGTCTATTGAGTCGGTCCCCAGATAGTTATGTTCAAAATACTTCTGATTCTGTGCGTCATCGTATGAGATGTATTTGCGATTGTTCAAGTCCACTTGTAATGTATGTATGAAGCTTGTGACAGGAACAAATACCTGCGTTATTTTTACGGAGTCCGTATCCACACTGTCCTGTTTTTCTTTATAGAACCCTAAGTTGTAACGATGTGTCAGGAAGGCATGGTAGCTGGTGTTGTGATTCCATATCTGACTCAGTCGCGTTGGGATTTCGTTGGCGGAATATTCTTTTTTGCCTTCTGCCATATCCAGCGGGTTGGTGATATACCGGTCGTCCGTGATACCTCCGTTTTCTGCCATCTTCAAGTTATCGTTGTTGAATATGAAATGCATGTCATATTTGTCTCCCCGGTAGCTGGAGAACAGGCCACCGTTGAAGAAGGCTGTGGACTGATCTTGGTAAAGCCCCCGGCCATACAGGTAATCTATGTAGAATCCAAACCCCAGTCTTTTGTTTGCATTGATGGCAAAATAGGATTTGAAGCGTTCTTCTCCGTCACGGCTGCCTCCTCCTTTGTAATAGCTCAGGTTCGTGAATGGAGAAAATGTATTGGTGAATATGACATCTTCCGGACGTTGTACGCAAAAGTCGTATGGGTCGGTGAAAAAGTATTGGCTGGGATCCCGACGGTCAAAAAAGATGCGTGAGAGGCGGGGGGAACCCAAATTTCCCAAGTAATTGTATTGTCCGGTGTAGCCGCCCATGTCATTTGAGTTCTGGAAAGCGTGCTGCAAGGTATCTACGGGGATATAAGTGACATTGCCAAAACGACTGTCCACTTTCCATGAGTACAGTCCGATGGGGATAGTGTTGGCATCTACTACGGCTGTCGTGTCTATGGGGTTTCCGTTACGGTCATATTGGTTTCTGTCCAGTCCGTTTGCCGAGGAACCGAACTGATTGTTCAGGGTATTCATTGTCCGCTGTGCCATCAAGGAAGTATGGAAGCACAGGAATAATAAAAAAATAATAGAGAATATTCTTTTCATAACGGCGGCAAAGATACAATATAAAAATAAAAGGAAGAGCTTTTCCGCTATGGAAAGTTCTTCCTTTTATTATTCGTTTAGAGTTATTTTAACTTACTGAGGTTTAATAATCTCCATTCCGATTCGGATGGCTTCTTCATTCATCGGTATCAGATGATGGTGACGTTCGGGCAATGTTTTGCGTAAAGCTTTTATTACACTTTCAATGGATACTACGGGACGCAGTTTCAGCAAGCCTCCTAAGACAATCATATTGAAGGTCTTTGCCATTCCTTTTTCGTTGGCGGCATCCATTGCGTCAATACGATAGATTTGTATGTCCTTACGTGTCGGAGGCTCGATGATTCCGTATCCGTCATAAATGAGGATACCACCCGGTTTGATTTTGCCTTCAAACTTTTCCAATGAGGGTTGGTTCAGTATGATGGCTGTGTCATATTGGCTGAGAATGGGTGAAGAGATGCGTTCATCACTGACAATCACCGTTACGTTAGCGGTTCCTCCCCGTTGTTCGGGACCGTATGCCGGCATCCAGGTTACTTCCTTGTCTTCCATCAGTCCGGAATAGGCAAGTATCTTACCCATGGATAGCACACCCTGACCGCCGAATCCTGCTATAATGATTTCCTGTTTCATGGTTTCTGTCTTTTTATTCTTTATCTTTCAAATCACCCAGCGGATAGAAGGGGAACATGTGTTCCACCATCCAGTCATTGGATGCTTGCGGAGTCATTTTCCAACCGGAATTACAAGTCGATACAATTTCCACCAAATTGGATCCTTTGCCATTCATTGAGTTTTCGAATGCCTTGCGGATAGCCTTTTTTGCTTTGCGGATGGCAGGAACCGTATGTACGGCCTGGCGGGTAACGTAGGCGGTGCCTTCCAAAGTGGCGGCAATTTCTGTCATTTTCAGCGGATAGCCATGAATGGCTACATCACGACCATAGGGGCAGGTGGCTGTCTTCATGCCAACCAGCGTGGTAGGAGCCATTTGCCCACCGGTCATTCCATAAATGGCGTTGTTGATAAAGATGATAGTAATGTTTTCGCCACGATTTAAAGCATGGATGGTTTCGGCAGTGCCGATACATGCCAGGTCACCATCTCCCTGGTAGGTAAATACCAGACGTCCGGGCCATAAACGCTTGATGGCGGTAGCTACGGCTGGTGCGCGTCCGTGGGCGGCTTCTTGCCAATCGATGTCTAGATAGTTGTATGCAAAAACGGCACATCCTACCGGTGACACACCGATTGTCTTATCTTCCATGCCCATTTCTTCAATAACTTCGGCTATTAACTTGTGAACCACACCGTGGCTGCATCCGGGGCAGTAATGCATCGGATTGTCATTCATCAGTGTCGGTTTCTTATAAACCAGGTTTTCGGGTTTTATGATTTCTTCTTTTGTCATAGTTTCTCCTCCTATTGCTTATAACATGAACCGCATAAAGAATTCCATCAGCTTGAGAAAAATAGCTGCTGCACAGACATAGATGAATACTTTGAAGTCACTTGCCATGAAGTAAGTGATGACAGCCGCTAGTGCCAGTGCCATGAAAAGTATGTTCAATATGTTTCTGATCAGATCGATATTCATACGGTCTTATTTTATTAGTTTCTCTTTCAGTGCAGTGATTACTTCATCCGGATCGGGAACAATACCACCCAGACGTCCGAAGTGTTCTACAGGCACTTTGCATTCTACGGCCAGACGGACATCTTCTACCATTTGTCCGGCGTTCAATTCTACAGTGAGGATACCTTTTACCTGTGCGGCGCGTGCTGCAATAGCTTTCGACGGGAACGGCCATAGGGTAATAGGACGGAGCAAACCAACTTTGATGCCTTCTTCCCGAGCCATTTCCATTGCTTTTTGGGCAATGCGGGCACAAGAACCGAAAGCTACGATCAAATATTCGGCATCTTCGCAGTGAAGTTCTTCGAAACGTACTTCGTTTTCTTCTATTTCTGCATATTTTTTCTGAAGATGGATATTACGTTTTTCCATTTCGGCAGGATCGAGTTCCAATGAGGTGATGATGTTGGGAGTACGGTGGTGGGTTCTGCCGGTAGTGGCCCACGGACAACGGGCTATGACTTCTTCATCTGTCAGGCGTGTGCGCTGTTCGGGCAATACTACTTTTTCCATCATCTGTCCGATAACGCCGTCTGCCAGAATAATGGCGGGATTGCGGTATTTGAAAGCCAGATCAAAAGCTATACCTACGAAATCTGCCATTTCCTGTACTGATGCAGGAGCCAGGGCTATGAGGCGATAGTCTCCGTGACCGCCGCCTTTCACTGTTTGGAAATAGTCGGCCTGACTAGGTTGGATGGTTCCTAATCCGGGACCTCCGCGCATGACATTGACAATCAGGCAGGGGAGTTCGGCACCGGCAATGTACGAGATGCCTTCCTGCTTTAAACTGACGCCGGGACTGGAGGATGAGGTCATTACCATTTTACCGCTCGCTGCACCGCCATATACCATGTTGATTGCTGCGACTTCACTTTCTGCCTGCAACACCACCATACCGGTAGTTTCCCAAGGTTTCTCTTCGGCCAGCGTTTCCAATATTTCCGATTGGGGAGTGATGGGATAGCCAAAGTAACCGTCTACTCCGATACGGATAGCGGCGTGGGCTATGGCTTCATTTCCCTTCATTAAAACGACTTCTTCTGCCATATTTGTTACATTTATTGTTGTTTTACTTTATACACAGTGATGCATCCGTCCGGACAGACTGTGGCACATGATGCGCAACCATTGCAGGTATCTTCTAATACCTGGTGGGCGAATGTGTATCCTTTTTTATTCACTTGTTTGGCATTGAGCGCGATTACATGCAGCGGACATGCCACTACACATAGATTGCAACCTTTGCAACGCTCTGTGTCTACTACAATAGCACCTTTAATCTTTGCCATGGGTTAGTTATTATTGATTATACATGTCTTTGTTATAGAAATTCAGAATATTCATAATCATGTCACGGGCGGAAACGGCCGGACTTTCCGGATTACGCTCGATGGCTTCCAGATAATTGTTCAAAGCTTGTTGCCAGTCTCCCATTTTGCGGTAGGCGTTACCCAGTAAGTAATAGGGTTCATCGTTGACGTGCGCATCGTTTCGGATGAAATTAGTTAGCGCATGAATGGCTCTTTCCGTATCACCCTGTTCGATAAGTGTCTTTATGTCCTGTAATTGTTCCGTCATAAGGCATGATTGTCTCATTGTTGTTTACAAAGATACTCTTTATTTGTTATGAAAGGGAAGATTGGAGCAGAAAAAACGGCTTTCTTGCTAAAAACATTTAAAAAAAGGAGAGAAAGATAGGGAAAAAATGGAAGAATGATTTCTTCTAATGGTTTGATTATTATAGAAATGGTTTCAAGTGAAACGGTTGATAGAGGAACGGTGTTATTTATTCTTAAAGGGGAGACATGTTTGAATGGTATTTGTCATGGTGCTTTTGGGGAAGTATATGGTAGATCGTTTGTATGTTTTTTAGGGGGAGTTGTCAGGTTATCTCCCCCTAAAAAAAGTTTTATGTATTATCAGAATAAACTGTCACGGTATAAATATATGGGAGAAAAGACTATTTTATTACTTCACCTACATACATATTATATGCCTTCTGACCGTCATTACTGGGATTCATCTTTTTTGCTTCCTCACCGGTAACGGTCTGTTTCATCAGTTTCTTGCAGTTTACTATCAACCACGGCTCGCTATTACCTTGCTTGTAGAACGAAATTTTATAATTATCGCTCTGATCCATCAGCATATTGCCCATTGATTTGGCTTGGTCGATTACGCAGAATGCTACTTCTTTGCCGAATAACTGGCCGAAACCTCCCCAGCATTCTTTACCGATTTCGAATTGTTCATCGTTTCCGGCAGTAATTGTCATACGTGAGGATGCCTTGATTTGGTCATCTATGCTTTGTTCTTTGCTGGGAGTTGCATTATTGGCTGCTTTTATTTCGGTATTACCCTCAGAACCACCGATGACAGCCGGTTGGGCAGGGGGAGTTACCGGAGTGGCGGTAACGATTGTTGTTGCATTTGATATCGGAGTAGCTGTCACGCCCGGAGCAGGAGCAACTGCAATTTGTGAGTTGTTCAAGACCTTGTTGCCCAATGTATCTTGGATGGATTTGAACAGTGTGTCTTTCAAGTCAATAGTCTCTCTTCTGAATTTGCCGCAGATGGGAGCCAGCTTGGTCTTCGATTTGTTTAAAGCCATATCGTCTACAATCCATTCCTCTGCACTGTATTTTTCTCCTCCGTCACGAGCTTCATCATACCAATAACGGATACGGGTCATTTCGATATCACATTTTCCGTTTTCGCAGGTGATAAACAACTGATAATAAATTCTGGTTCTGTCCAATGACAATGCAGAGGAGGAGAATACCAGATATTCTTCGCCACCTGCTGCAATGGTTCCTTCATCTTCATTGGTGTAAAGAACACGTGCATTGAACTTGCCTTCGGGCTTGAAACGTTCTGTGGCCCATTTCAGCATGGTGCCATATAGCTGGTCTTTCGTTAAAGACGGTGCCTGTATCTCTGTTTTGAAAGAAACTTTACCGTCATTCATAGTTATCGCTCCCGCCAGATATTTGGGATCTGTCTGTGCCATAGCGATGAATGGCAGACATAGGAGCATTAAAAAAAGAATCTTCTTCATAGTAATATTTTTTATTTTATATTTTAATCTAAGCAAAGATAGGAATAAAAAAAAAGAGAAGCTATAATGCCTCTCTTTTTTTACTTTTATTATTATTGCGTGAATTTTACTTTACAGGTATCTTTTCAATGCGCTTTTGGTGACGTCCGCCTTCGAAGCCGCTGTTAAAGAATTCATCCAATATTTTTTCGGCCATTTCATGGTCAATGAATCGTCCCGGCATTACCAGAACATTGGCGTCATTGTGCTGACGTGACAGATGGGCTATCTCGGGCATCCAGCATAGTGCCGCACGGATACCCTGATGTTTGTTCAATGTCATGCTGATGCCTTCACCGCTTCCGCAAATTGCCACTCCGGGTCCGCATTCTCCGGCTTCTATAGCCAGTGCAAGCGGATGGGCATAATCTGCATAGTCACAGCTTTCTGTACTGTATGTACCGAAATCTTTGCATGGATAGCCTTTTTCAGTTAACCATGTCTTTACAAACTCTTTCAGTTCAAATCCTGCATGATCGGATGCCAGTCCTACTTTTTTCATGCCAGCATTTCTTTTACTTGGTTATACACGTTCTGTGCGGTAAAGCCCAGCTTTTCATCCAATACTTTGTAAGGAGCGGAGAATCCGAATGATTCCAGACCGAATACCTTACCGTTGGCACCTACCAAACCTTCAAGGTTTACAGGAAGACCGGCAGTCAGACCGAATACTTTAGCCCCTGTGGGAATGATACTGTTTTGGTATTCCTTGCTTTGGCTGCGGAACAATCCCTCAGAAGGAGCGGATACGATACGTATTTTTATGCCATCCTTGCGGAGAAGTTCTGCACCTGCCTCCAAAGTGGAAACTTCGGAACCTGAAGCGACTAGGATTACATCCGGATTTTCATCGGAGCCTGCAACAATATAAGCGCCTTTGGCAGCCTGTGAGTAGTCGTTTCCTGCAGGCAGATTCGCGATATTCTGGCGGGAGAAGATCAGTGCGGTGGGGGTGCTGGTATTTTCCATGGCCAATTTCCATGCCACAGTGGTTTCTTCCGCATCTGCCGGACGGAGTACCAACATAGAATTGTGTCCTTTGTGGTTTTTCAGTTTTTCCATCAGGCGGATTTGTGCTTCTTGTTCTACCGGTTCGTGAGTAGGACCGTCTTCACCTACACGGAATGCGTCGTGTGTCCAGATGAATTTGACGGGAAGTTCCATCAAGGCAGCCATACGTATGGCGGGTTTCATGTAGTCTGAGAATACGAAGAAGGTAGCGCATGCAGCAATCACACCTCCGTGAAGTGCCATACCCAGGCAGCAGCAAGCCATGGTTAATTCGGAAACACCTGCCTGCAGAAATGCACCGGTGAAGTCGTCTTTTGTGAATGCATGTGTTTTCTTCAAGAAACCGTCGGTCTTGTCTGAATTTGACAGGTCGGCAGAAGAAACGATCATGTTTTCTACTTCTGTAGCCAGTACACCGAGAACTTTGGCAGAAGCGCTGCGTGTAGCATCTCCGGCTTTTTGTTCGATAACATTCCAATTTACTTTCGGAGCTTTGCCAGAGAACCATAGTTCCAATTTAGCAGCCAGTTCGGGGTTAGCTTTAGTCCATTCAGCTTTAGCCGCATATTTTTCTGCAACAATTTTTTTCAGTTCCTCTGCACGTTTGGCATACAACTCTTTTACTTCAGGGAAGATTTGGAAAGGATTGGTTGGATCGCCGCCTAAGTTCTTGATTGTATTGATGTAAGCATCACCTCCCAAAGGAGCACCGTGGGTGGCACAGTTACGTTCATAACTGGAATCATCCGCTTTGCGTGCGCCTTTACCCATAATGGTCTTACCGATAATTAATGTGGGCTGACCGGTTACGGCTTTCGCTTCTGTCAGAGCCGTGCGGATTGCATCGGGATCATTACCGTCGATGGTAATTACTTTCCAGTGCCATGCTTCGTATTTCTTGGCAACATCTTCGCTGGTAACAGCATCGGTAGCGGTAGACAGCTGGATGTCGTTTGAATCATAAAACATAATCAAGTTGTCCAGCCCCAAATGACCTGCCAGACGGCCTGCACCCTGAGAAATCTCTTCTTGAATACCCCCATCGGATATATAGGCATAGATGGTCTGGTCCATGACATGACCCAGACGGGCTTTCAGAAATTTGGCAGCGATAGCAGCACCTACTGCAAAAGTGTGTCCTTGTCCTAACGGGCCGGAAGTATTTTCAATACCGCGCATGATGTCCACTTCAGGGTGTCCCGGAGTCGGACTGCCCCATTGGCGGAACTGTGCCAGTTCTTCCATGGTGAACTTGCCGGTCAGTGCCAAAGTGGAATACAACATCGGTGACATGTGGCCTGGATCAAGGAAGAAACGGTCACGCCCTTCCCAACGCGGATTTTCAGGATCGTAAACTAAAAACTCAGAGAAAAGCACGTTTACAAAATCAGCGCCACCCATAGCTCCACCCGGGTGTCCTGAATTAGCTTTCTCTACCATCGAAGCAGCCAGAATACGGATGTTGTCCGCTGCACGGTTCATAAGTTTCTTTTCGTTCATATTAAAATAATATTATAATTTGAATGCTATTAGTGAGTCGGTTTATCTTTGCTATTTTATTTAATATCTGCAAAGATAACTCTTTATGTGTAAACCGCAACATGTAAAGAGGCTCTTTTTTAAGCCCGTTTGACTCACTTCTTAAATCGGGTCGCTGCTTCTTCAACAGGCAGTCCTGCCTTATAGTTTTCGATATATGTGTTGAATCCGGCTACATCTTCGGCTGTTGGCGATATTTCAATACCGGCATCACCGGCGAATACTTTGTCTTCCAGAAAATCTGCCAGGGATTGGTTCTTTTCATTGTTGACAAGGTAAGAACCTAGCAGGGCGATTCCCCATGCGCCACCTTCACCGGCAGTTTCCATTACGGAAATAGGGGAGTTTATAGCTGCTGCAAGTATTCTCTGGCCTACACCTTTCGTCTTGAATAATCCGCCGTGTCCTGTGATTCTGTCTACTTTGATTTTCTCTTCATTGAAAAGAATGTCATTACCTATCTTAAGAACTCCGACTGAAGCGTATAAATGGGTACGCATAAAG
This sequence comes from Phocaeicola sp. RTP21359st1_B8_RTP21360_211022, assembly GCF_040911965.1. Lineage (NCBI taxonomy): Bacteria > Pseudomonadati > Bacteroidota > Bacteroidia > Bacteroidales > Bacteroidaceae > Phocaeicola > Phocaeicola sp. RTP21359st1_B8_RTP21360_211022. Next base: position 60,855 of record NZ_JBDFXP010000008.1, on the reverse strand, counting down.
TTGGCGAGGTTGAATTTGTCGTTTGCAGAACGTACAAACAATGGCCTTCCGTCGGCAAGTCCTGTCACGGGTTCACCTGAAATATAATTATACGAAATAAGACCACCGCAATCTGCATCGCCTGCGAGCGCATGATTGTAAAGTTTTCCATATAATTCATTCATATCTACGGGTATACCCAGCAGTTCTTGGTATTCTTTGAATAGATTGATCCAGGCATTGAGGTCGGAGGTGCAGTTGTTGCAATGTACCATAGCTACAAGGCTTCCGTCGGGAGTGGTAACCATGTCAATCATTTCGTATGGCTTGGACAACTCTTTTTCCAATACAATCATGGAAAATGAGGAAGTGCCTGCTGATACATTCCCGGTGCGTTGCTTGACAGCGTTGGTTGCTACCATGCCGGTTCCGGCATCTCCTTCCGGAGGGCAGACAGGTACACCTGCTTTCAAGTGGCCCGACACGTCCAGTTTCTTGGCACCTTCCGGGGTAAGGAACCCTGCATTCTCGCCGGCGGGTAAGACTTTGGGCAGGATATCTGTCAGTTTCCAAGGGTATCCTTTAGGAGCTACCAACTTGTCGAACTTGGCTATCATTTCGGCAGAATAATTCTTGGTAGCCGGGTCTATGGGAAGCATTCCTGATGCATCACCTATGCCCAGGACTTTCTGACCTGTAATTTGCCAATGAATGAAACCTGCAAGGGTGGTCAGATAGTCAATGTTACTTACGTGTTCTTCATTGTCTAAAATAGCTTGGTATAAATGAGAAATGCTCCATCTCAGAGGAATGTTATATACGAATAATTCAGATAAAGCGGCGGCTGCCGGACCGGTATTGGTATTTCTCCATGTACGGAAAGGTACAAGGATTTCTTCTTCTTTATTGAATGCCATATAACCATGCATCATGGCACTGACACCGATTGCCGCCAAGGTTTCTATTTCTGTGTCATATAGCTTTTTTACGTTGGAACGGAGATCTGCATAGCAGTCTTGCAGGCCATGCCAGATAGCTTCCACACTGTAAGTCCACAGTCCGTCTACCAGTTGGTTTTCCCAGCTATGGCTTCCCTGGGCAATGGGCTTGTTTTCCTGGTCAATCAAAACAGCTTTGATTCGTGTTGATCCGAATTCTATGCCTAGAATAGCTTTTCCTGCTTCGATGGTTGATTTTGCATCTGATTTCATATTAAAACCTATAATTTAAGGTACAACAATAATGATGATAAAATAAGGTGGGATGTGCCAAGAATCTTATTAGCCTTGACACATCCCCTCTTCATGGATGGATTAGCAAAGTGCTTTGTTCAGCATATAGTAGACTTCGTTCATGCGAAGCTCTTTCTTGAAGTTGCTGATGGTAGTATCTTTGTCGATACGGATCATTTCGATACCTGCAATCTCAGCATAGTCTTCCCAATATTCTGCTGTCAGATCATAAGAGAAGCAAGAATGATGTGTTCCACCTGCCAGGATCCATGCGCCTGCACCTACTTCGAAATTAGGCATCGGAATCCACAGGGCGGAAGCAACCGGTAATTTGGGCAACGGTTTCGGCTCGATGCATTCTACGTCGTTCACGATCAGACGGAAACGGTTACCCAAGTCTACTACAGTGGCGGTACAACCTGAGCCTACTTTTGAAGTGAATACAAGACGGGCTGTCTGGCTCTTGCGAATACCTATGCCTAGGAAGTGTACTTCCAGACGTGGTTTGGAAGCGGCGATAAGAGGGCAAACTTCCAGCATATGTGATTGCAGGATAGCACTGTTTGCACCATCGAAGTTCAATGTGTAATCTTCCAGGAAAGAACAACCTTTGGAAAGTCCTTGGTTCATCACCCATACGGTACGGTAGAGAGCTGCTGATTTCCAGTCACCTTCCGCACCGAATCCGTAGCCTTCAGCCATCAGACGCTGGGAAGCCAGTCCCGGAATCTGATCGAAGTAGCTGCCGTCTGTTTGGCCCAAATCATCAAAATTAGTAGTGAATCCTTTGGCGCCTTTGGCTTTAAGGATGGCACGAAGAGCTAATTCGGCTTTTGCAGCGTTCCATACTTTCTGATAAGCTTCGGTTGATTTATCTTCTAATGAAGCATCGTGGTCGTATTCGTTGAAGTAAGTTGCTACAAGTGCCTCTACATCTGTATCCTTGATGTTTTTATGGTATTCCATCAGTTCGCTTGCCGGACAGTAATCTACGTGATACCCCATACGTTGTTCTGCTTCCACTTTATCACCGTCAGTTACAGCTACATTATTCATCTGATCGCCGAAACGGATGATCAGCATATCCTGAGAGTCTGCCCAACCTGCACAAACGCGCATCCAAACGGCAATCTTGTGCTGGGTGTCTTCGTCTTTCCAGTAACCTACCACTACTTTGCGGCGGATGCGCATACGGGTACAGATATGTCCGAATTCGCGGTCACCATGGGCGGATTGATTCAGATTCATGAAGTCCATATCCATGGTATCCCAAGGAATTTCCTTATTGAATTGAGTGTGTAGATGTAACAGTGGTTTCTTTAACTGTTGCAGACCGTGAATCCACATTTTAGCTGGGGAGAAAGTGTGCATCCAAGTGATGACACCGATACATTTTTCATCGTTGTTGGCTGCTTTGAACACTGCTTCCACTTCTTTAGAAGAGTTGGCTGTTCCTTTATATACTACTTTTACAGGAAGTTTCCCTGATTCGTTCAGTCCGTTTACCATTTCATTGGAGTGAGCGTCTACTGCTATAACTGCGTCACCTCCGTACAGAAGCTGTGCTCCTGTTACAAACCATACTTCATACTGATCAAATGCTTTTTCCATAATGTTATATTTTAAAAGGGTTATTAATATCTTTGTTTCTTATTTCTGTCCATAATAGGCATTGGGGCCGTGTTTGCGGCTGAAATGCTTTTCTATTAATAAAGAATTCATCGTTAAATGAGGGTTGGCGGCAAAAGCGATACTTGCCATTTTGGCTACCTGTTCCATGACTACTGCATTATGTACAGCATCATTGGCATCTTTTCCCCATGCAAAAGGACCATGATTTTTTACTAGTACTCCCGGAGTATGTACAGGGTTCAGGTTCTTGAAACGTTTCACAATCACATTGCCTGTTTCCTGTTCGTAGGCACCTTTTACTTCCTCTTCAGTCATATCTGCGGTACAAGGAATGGCGTCATGGAAATAATCGGCATGAGTCGTTCCGATATTGGGGATATCCATTCCGGCTTGTGCCCAGGCGGTAGCATAGGTGGAGTGGGTATGTACCACTCCACCTATTTCGGGGAATGCTTTATATAGAACTACATGGGTGGGAGTATCTGAAGACGGACGAAGAGAACCTTCTACCACGTTGCCGTCCAGATCTACTACAACCATGTCTTCAGCTTTCATATCATCGTATGATACGCCACTGGGTTTGATTACTACCAGACCTGTTTCACGATCGATGGCAGAAACATTTCCCCATGTAAAAATAACTAGTCCGTGTTTCACCAAATCCAGATTGGCACGGAATACTTTTTCTTTTAATTTTTCTAACATAATGAATAATTGGGTAATGTGGCAATCTGCTAATTTGTCAATTGGCAAATTATTGCATCGGCACATTATTTTAAAGTTTAAATTTCGGATCTTTTCTGTAGGCCTTATCATTAAATTTATAAAGATAAGCACCTCGTCGGGAACCTGATTTGTCTATCAAATCTGTTTTTTCAATGAAATCCATTTCGGCTACCCGCTTGCGGAAATTCCGCTTGTCCATCGGTTCGCCATAGATTGCCTCATATAGATTTTGCAACTGTGTCAGGGTAAACAGTTCGGGCAGCAGGTTAAAACCAATTGGATTGTATGATGCTTTGTGCTTCATCAGTTCACGTGCTTTGGAAATCATGATCGGATGGTCGAAAATGAGCTGTGGCAGTTCGTCTATTTTTGTCCAATGGGCATTGTGCTGCTGCACTAGTTCCCTGTCATATTCATTTACATTGACTAAAGCATAATAGGCTACTGATATGACTCGTTCTCCCGGATCGCGCTCTAAGTCGCCAAATGTGCCTACTTGTTCCATATATACATTTTCCAATCCGGTCAGTTCTGCCAATACCCGTTTGGCGGCAGCGTCTACACTTTCGTCTTCTTGTACGAATCCTCCCATCAAAGACCATTTTCCCATAGCCGGTTCAAAATTTCGTTTTAGTAGAAGCAGTTTTAATTCTCCTTCGTCAAAACCGAAAATGATACAGTCTACAGATACATAGAATTTAGGGTTTATGTTATAATAGGTGGTCATGGTTTAGCGTCGGTTTAAAATTAACAGGCTGTATTCTTCAAGATAATTCAAAGCATACAGCCTTTAATTTATGGTTTACCAGAAATAAGCATAGAATAGTGCACAAAGCAGAACTACACCTAAAGAGGTAATAACATCCCATTTGTTCCAACTCTTTCTGATAAGTTCCTTGTAACTGCTGGTAAAGGTGATGGCTTCCACTTGTTTGGCGGTTGGAGCCGGAGTGAAGCATGATACAACAACCATTAACAACAAGAGGAATACAAGTAGCCATATTTCAAAAATAAGCCAGTTTGTCTGCCAAAACCAAGTTGTATTTTCCCAAAACCAGCCGGTCATCACATCTTTTCCGGTATTGGTGAGGATATTAGTCAGCAAACGGAGCATACCAATTAGGAAACCTACAATCATGGCTGTTTCACCGGCTTTCGGAGTGATTTTCTTGGAGAATATACCAAGTGCAAATACGGCTACCATTGCAGGTGCAAGGAGGGACTGTATACCTTGCAGGTAGTCGTAAAGGCTGCCGAGGCTCATCATTACAGGAATCCATGCCATGCCGAGGATAACTACAACTACGGTGGCGATACGTCCTACCATAACATAAGTAGCTTCGCTTTTGTTTTTAAACATGGGCTTGTAAAAGTCTTCTGTAAAAAGTGTGGCGCATGAATTAAAGAAAGCAGCCAGTGAAGCAACCAATGCGCAGATGAATCCGATAGTTACAATACCTTTTACACCGGCAGGCAGAACATCCTTTACCATTACAGCAAAAGCCGCATCTGTATTTGACATATCAAATTCACCTTTTGCAGCCAAGGCGGCAGCTACCATCCCCGGAATAAGAAACATGAAGACAGGCAGGATTTTAAAATAACCGGCTGCAATAGTACCTCTGCGGGCACGCTTCATTACCACATCATTATCTTCGCCTTTACGCTGTCCAAGTACACGCTGTACGATATGCTGGTCGGTACACCAATACCAGAAACCGATGATGGAAGCTCCGATAAATACCCAGAATCCAGGATAATCTTGATACATCGGGTCTGCTTCGGTCCAGTGAAACATATGGTTGGCACCATAAGCGTGTCCGTCTGCTCCTACATTCATGGCGCTACGCGCATGATCCATCATTTCTGTCCATCCTGTAGCAATATTACCGTCTCCCAAGGCTGACAGTCCCAGGAAAAGAACCAAGAAAGAACCGATGATTAAAATAGGAGTTTGAATAGCTGAGAGGGTCATTACTCCTTTCATTCCACTCAGTACGGTGAAGATGCCGGTCAGGACAATAAGTCCGATTGCCCCATACCAAAAAGGAAGTCCAAGTAAGAACTCCAAAAAGATACCTCCGGTATAGGCGGTTACACTCACTTTAGTAAGAATATAGGCTATCAGTGTGATGATAGAAAGCCATGAACCGGTACGCGGGGTATAACGGTATTTAAGGAAATCGGGCATGGTAATGATTTTGCCCATTTTATTGTTTAATAGTTGGTAGAATGGAACAAAAAGCCATCCTAGAAGAAGAATCATCCAACCTTGCATTTCCCAGTGTGCCATACCTACTCCGGATTTGGCACCGGTTCCTGCCAAACCTACCAGATGTTCCGAACCGATATTGGCTGCAAAGATAGCAGCACCAATGATGTACCATGGCTCACCTTTGCCAAATAGATAATCTTCACTGCTTGCTCCTTGTTGCGAGCGTTTGTCTTTTTGTACAGAGCGCCATACCGCCCATATCACAGCTACAATGCCGACTGCCAGTATTGTCCAGTCCAGCCAGATGAATTCATGTGAATTCCAATTCATGATATTAAATATTTAAAGTTTAACAATTATTTTTCAACACCGAATTTAAAGATACATTGGCTGTGATAGGTCTGTCCCGGTTCCAGAATTACAGAAGGCCATTGTGATTTGTTGGGGCTGTCGGGATAGTGCTGTGTTTCCAGACAAACAGACGCGCGTTGCGGATAAGTAATTCCCTTTTTCCCTTTTACGGTTCCATCCAAAAAGTTGCCTGTATAAACTTGTATTCCCGGTTCATTAGTATATACTTCCAAAGTGATACCACTAGTGGGGCTGGTCAGTTTGGCAGCCAGCTGGTTGATATCGCCTTTCGTGTTAAGTACCCAATTATGGTCGAATCCGTTACCGAATTTTATTTGTTCGTTTTCAAAGTTAGTCACATCGGGGGCAATGGTTTTAGGAGTATTGAAATCAAACGGAGTTTCTGTTACTGCCATCATTTCTCCAGTGGTCATGAATGTGCTGTCAACGGGAGTGATGCTGTCTGCATTTACATAAAGAATATGGTCGGTGGCCGGATTGGCAGGGTTTCCACTCAAGTTGAAATAAGAGTGGTTGGTCATATTGATAACAGTCTTTTTGTCAGTTGTCGCTTCGTAATTTATGTCGATGGCATTGTTTCTTGTCAGTGCATAAGTAACAGTAGCGGTTACATTTCCCGGAAAATTGGCATCTCCATCCGGTGACTTCATAGTCAGTGTCATAGTACTGTCGTTTAATTGGTTTGCTTCATAAACTTGGTATTGCCATCCTTTAGGACCTCCATGCAGGCAGTGACCAAAATTATTTTGGGGTAATTGAATGGTTTCTCCATCCATTACGATGACTCCTTTATTAATGCGGTTGGCATAGCGTCCGATAGAAGCACCGAAGTCGCTTGGTATATTTTGGTAGTCAGCAATGCTGTCAAAACCCAGCACTACATCTTTTAGATTTCCATTTTTGTCGGGGACCATGATAGATACAATACGTCCGCCAAAATTAGTTACGCATACTTCCATTCCGGCTGCATTCTTTAGCGTATACAGTTTAACAGGTTTTACGCCATCCACTATTGTTTCATAATTAGTGGGGTTTAATCCGGACTTTGTAAGTGTTTCTTGAGATTGTTTGGGAGCGCAAGCACTTAACAAGGTCAGTGCGATACCGGTTCCCAGAAAGGTTTTTTTCATGCTTTTCATGATATAAAAGTACTAATTAGTAATAGAGTATATGATTTTGGGTGTAAAAGTAACACTATTACTAATACATTGGATATGAAAAGAGTATGTTGTGCAACATAAAAGTGTATTTCCTACACTTTTATAGCATAAAGAAGAAAAAACCGCTTTGAATCCAAAGCGGTTTTTTCATATGTTAGCGAATTTGAGATCTTTTTTATACCAGCTTGCGAGAACCGTCACTGATGACTACATCGTAAACTTTGGGACTTCTTCCGAACTTCTCTTTGAATCTTTCTTTGGCAGTGGTGATGAATGTTTCGTATAGTTCATTTTTAACTAGGTTGATTGTACATCCACCGAAACCTCCACCCATGACACGTGAACCGGTGACACCGCAGTCGAAAGCAACATCATTCAAGAAGTCAAGTTCTTCACAGCTTACTTCATACAATTTACTCATGCCATAGTGAGTTTCATACATCTTCTGTCCTACGGTTTCGTAATCACCTCTTTCCAAAGCATCGCAAACATCAAGTACACGTTGGATTTCTTCAATGACGTATTCTGCACGCATATAGTCTTCTTCACTGATCTCGGCTTTTGCTTCCTGCAACATTTCCATTGTACAATCACGTAAAAATTCTACATGAGGATGTTTTTTCTGGATGGCGGCTACAGCAGCTTCGCAGCTTTGGCGACGTTTATTATAAGCAGAAGAAGCCAATTCGTGTTTGACTACCGAGTCAACCAATACCAATCGGTAACCTTCCGGTTTGAACGGGAAGTATTGATATTCCAATGAGCGACAGTCCAAACGGATCAAACTACCTTCTTTTCCGAATACAGATGCAAATTGATCCATAATACCGCAATTTACACCACAATAATTATGTTCTGTTGCCTGACCTACCTTGGCTAATTCAAATTTATCTATTTTGTTGTCACCGAAAAGTTCGTTGATAGCGAAAGCATACGTACTTTCCAATGCAGCAGATGAAGACATACCTGCACCCAAAGGTACGTCACCCGCAAAAGCAGTGTCAAAACCTTTCACATCTACACCACGTTTGATCATTTCACGGCAAACGCCGAAAATATATCTTGCCCAACTGGCTTTAGGGGCATCTTCTTCGTTCAAGCCGAATTCTACATAGTCTTTTAGATCAATAGAATAAGCACGTACCTTATCAGTACCATTAGGTTTGATTTCAGCAATCATACCTTTATCTACTGCTCCGGGAAAGACAAAACCACCGTTATAGTCGGTATGTTCTCCAATAAGGTTAATACGTCCGGGTGATGCATATACTGAACCTGTTGTGCCATCAAAATGTTTGATGAAGCGACTTCTTACGTATTCTATATCCATGATATTAATAGTTTAAAGTTAATACTATATGTTTTTATAATTATTCTACAGGAATGTCTTTGTTTACGTTCTTGCATCCTACCAAACCATAGAACAACAGATAAGCAAGCAAAGCGATAATTAACCAATAGCTGGCCATATATCCCACAGCGTCAGAAATGAATTGCTGCAATAATGGGAAAATACCGCCACCGACAACCATCATCATAAAAATACCTGAAGCTTGTGCGGTATATTTGCCTAAACCTTCTACAGCGAGGTTGAAGATACCTCCCCACATAATGGACGTACATAAACCACAAAGTACCAAAAATAGGGCACTGACAGGTACAGAGGCCATTTCGAATCCATTTTCTACACTATATCCCGGCATAGAGACAGTGATTTCTTTTGGAGTGAAGATTGCGATTAATATAAAACAGATAGCTGTTGCGGAAACAACAATCAATTGTGTGCGTGTAGCTACTTTACCGCTGATGACACTACTTGCAGAACGTCCCACTAACATGAGCAACCAATAGATGGCAGCAATAGCACCACCGATAGCGGCACCGTTGGCAAGCAGGCCCGCACCTTTTTCCGTTGGGTCGGCAAGATAGAAATTTAATGTGCCTGGAATACCGATTTCAATACCTACATACACAAAGATACCGATTACACCTAATACAGTATGGCGGAAATTCCAAGGGCTATGAGAGAATTTCTCTTTTTCATGACCTGCTTTTCTTAGATGAGGCTCTGGAATGGCGATGAATGAAAGAGCGATAAACGCTGATACGAATACACCCATTGCTATAAAAAGCAGAGGAGCTACATCTGACATAGCTGTTTGAGGGGTAACAGAACCAATCAAGGCACCTACGAAAAGCGGAGTCAAAGTACCTGACAATGAGTTTAGAGCACCACCGGCTTGGATTAATTGGTTACCTTTGTTACCACCACCACCTAAAAGATTTAGCATCGGGTTAACTACAGTGTTCAGCATACATACACAAAAACCACAGACGAAGGCACCAAGCAGGTAGATGATAAAATTCATTTTAATGGCATATTCTCCTAAATTGAATACGTCTATATCTGCACCGAACAAACTGGAAATATATTGGATAAACAAACCGATGAAACCTACTGCCATGGCAATGAGGGCTGTTTTTTTATATCCGATTTTTACAAGCATATTACCTGAAGGAATCCCCATAAACAGATATGCGAGGAAATTCATCATATTTCCCATCATACCCAAGGTATTGGCACCTGCATATTGGTTTTTCCATATTGTGCCGAAAGGCGCAGCAAGATTAGTAACGAAGGAAATCATCGCGAAAAGGAAGAACATTGTAATGATAGCGATGATATTACCGTTCTGTTTTTGTTGATTCATGGTTTTGAAAAAATTATAAGTTTATTAATTAGGTTATTTCATAAAATTATTTTTCTACACCGAATTTGTAGATGGTTACTTGATTGTAAGTTTCCCCCGGATGTAGAACACAAGAAGGGAAATGGCCTTTATTGGGCGTATCAGGAAAATGTTGTGCTTCAAAACAGATGGCACTTCTTGCTGGGAAAGTTGCTCCATGAGCACCTTCGAAACCATTGTGCCAGTTTGAAGTATAAACTTGTACACCGGGCTCTGTAGTGTATACTTCCATGCTACGACCGCTTTCGGGCTCCACACATTTTGCTGCAAAACTCAGTGTGCCTGCTTCACGTTTGTTTAATACATAGCAGTGGTCATAGCCGGCACCGAATTCTAGCTGTTCGAATGGGTCATTGATTCTACTGTCTACTCTTTGAGGAGTACGAAAATCCATAGGAGTACCTTCTACTTTGGCAATTTCGCCTGTAGGGATGGATACATTATCTATCGGAGTATAAAAATCAGCATTAATGGTTACGATGTTGTTATCAACGGTTGCCGTAGGATTGGCAATGCCTGATAGGCTGAAAAAACCGTGGTGAGTAAGATTTACCAATGTTGTTTTGTCTGTTGTAGCGTGGTAAGTAATGATGAATTCATTTTGATTACTTAAAGTGTACGTTACGTGAATATCCAAATTTCCCGGAAATCCTTCTTCGCCATCAGCAGATAAATAATGCAATTTCAAACTTTGGGGAGTTTCCTGTTCTGCATCCCAAATGCGGGTATGAAATCCGGTAGGACCGCCATGCAGCGAGTTGGGACCATTGTTGATAGTCAGTGAATATTCTTTCCCTTCTAAAATGAATTTGCCTCCTGCTATACGGTTCCCGTAACGACCGATAAGAGTACTGAGGAAAGGTTCGTGGCTATTGATAACATGGGTTATACTATCATGTCCTTGAATGACATTGGCATATTTACCGTTTTTGTCCGGAACCATAATAGCTAATACTGCTCCACCATAGTTGGTGACAGCTATTTCAGCTCCGTTTTCATTTTTCAGAATGAAGAGGTCTGTTTGTTTCCCGTTCACTGTTGTCTGAAAATCGGCCCGTTTCAGGCCGCATAAATTCTCATCGGAAGTAGATGTGTTTATCATGTTATTGAAAATCTTTTTATTTTATGTATAAAACTAATGCAAATAAAAAGATTTTCTTCGGTATTCCCAAACTTTTTCTATAAAAGTGAACGGACTAAACGTGAAATTTTAATAAATCCGCAACGATAAAGCTGCTTCCTCCAACAAAAATAAAGTCATTTTTGTTAGCCTTTTCTTTAGCGGCTGTTACAGCTGTTTCTACATCAGGATAAGTATCTCCGTGCAGCCCGGATTGCATCGCTAAACTTTGTAATTCTTTTTCGGATAAAGCACGCTTTACGCTGGCTTTGGTAAAATAATAGGTGGCATTTTTAGGAAGCATGGACAATACTCCACTGATATCCTTGTCGTTTACCATACCTATTACAATGTGTAATCGTTCATATTTCTGATGTTTTAATTGTTCTATGATATACGAAATACCTCCTACATTATGTCCTGTATCGCATATTAAAGTCGGTTCACTTTCTAATTTTTGCCATCTTCCCATCAGGCCGGTGAGTTCACATACTTGTGAGAATCCTTTGCGTATATTGCTTTCGGTAAGTTGATAACCTGCTTGTTTTAATAGGCGGATGGCAGATAAAAGTGTATTGGTGTTTTTAAGTTGGCAAAGCCCTTCCAGTTCGCCTTCCAGATTGAGGTAGTCGGTTGTGTGATATATTCGTTTACCTTTTTCATTTATGCTGGAGGAGTGTAATAACTGTTCTTCTTCTGCAAAGTAGATAGGAGCGTTTACTTCTTTAGCACGGGTTGTAAATATAGGTTTGGTTTCGGGTGTGGTTTCACCGATAACTACCGGGGTCTTTTCTTTGATGATTCCGGCCTTCTCTGTGGCTATTTTGGCTAATGTGTTACCTAAGAATTGTATATGGTCGAAACTGATATTGGTTATGACACATAGATCCGGACGGATGATGTTTGTACAATCTATTCGTCCTCCCAGGCCGACTTCTATAATGGCTACATCTACTTGGCTTTGGGCAAAATAGTGGAAAGCCATTGCGGTAGTCAGTTCAAAGAAAGAAGGATGCAGAGGTTCAAAAAAGGCACGGTGTTTTTCTACAAAGTCTATGACATATTCTTTGGATACAGGAATTCCGTTGACGCGGATTCGTTCACGGAAATCTATCAGATGTGGAGAAGTGTAAAGTCCTGTCTTGTATCCGGCTGATTGTAAAATGGCGGCTAAAGTATGTGAACAAGAGCCTTTTCCATTGGTCCCGGCTATATGAATGGTTCGGAATTGGCGATGGGGATGGTTGAAATACTTGTCTAAAAGATAAGTGTTTTCTAATCCTGCCTTGTATGCATCTTTTCCTATATGTTGGAATAATGGGGCACTATTATATAAATAATCCAATGTTTCTTCGTAATTCATGGCAAATGTTTTTATTTACCGCAAAGTGTCACAAAAGAATGCCAGGCAGATATAAAACCTGGTATTCTTTCTGTGACACTTTGTAGTATAAAAATTAATCGAAGAAGTTTTTGAACTTCTTGAATATTTTTTCTTTAATGCTTGTATTCGGTTTGAAGTTATCCGATTCTTGCATTTTCTCTAGTGCTTGTTTTTCATCTTTATTCAACGTTTCTGGAATATATACGCTTACATTGACTAATAAATCACCTGTACCGTTACTGTAACCATAACTATTGACATTGGGCAATCCTTTACCTCTTAGGCGTAAGACCTTACCTGGTTGGGTGCCTGGTTCAATTTTTACTTTTACTTTGCTATCAATAGTTGGTATTTCTACAGTGCCTCCTAAAGCAGCAGTCGGAACGCTTAGTAACAGATTGTAAATCAAATCATTTTCATCGCGTATTAGGTCTGGATGGGATTCTTCTTCTATGACAACAAGCAAATCACCGGGAACACCGTTATGTTTGCCCGCATTTCCTTTCCCATTGACAGAAAGTTGCATTCCTTCAGCCACACCGGCAGGAATTTTCACTTCCACGACTTCTTCTCCGTATACAATACCTTCTCCTGCACAAGCTTTACATTTGTTCTTAATTATTTTCCCTTCTCCGTTACATTGTGGACATACGCTTTGTGATTGCACCATTCCAAAAATGCTTTGTTGGGTGCGGGTGATACTTCCTGTTCCATGACAAGTGGGACACGTTTCCGTTCCTCCTTCTCCTTCGGCTCCTGAACCATGGCAATGGTCACATGTTACGTACTTTTTCCGTTTGAATTTCTTTTCTACTCCCGTAGAAATCTCTTTTAAGTTCAGTTTTACTTTTACACGGAGGTCTGAACCACGGAACTTGCGTTGTGCGGAACGTCCGCCACCACCGAAACCTCCAAAGCCTCCGAAACCTCCTCCATGTCCACCGAAGATGTCACCGAACATAGAGAAAATATCATCCATGGACATACCTTGTCCGAATCCTTCAAAACCGCCACCGGCAGCTCCACTCATTCCTGCATGTCCGAATTGGTCGTAACGGGCGCGTTTATCCGGGTTGCTCAACACATCATAAGCTTCGGCAGCTTCCTTGAATTTTTCTTCCGCTTCTTTATCTCCCGGATTCTTGTCCGGATGATATTGTATTGCTTTTTTGCGGTATGCTTTTTTTATAACATCAAGGGTGGCTGTTTTGTCCACCTCCAGAACTTCGTAATAGTCTCTTTTTGCCATGTCGTTTTATGATACTGTTTATTGAGCCACAACTACTTTGGCGTGGCGTATTACTTTGTCATTCAGCTTATAACCGGTTTGTACACAGTCCAATATTTTTCCTTTCTTCTCTTCGGAAGGAGCTGGAACTAATGCAATTGCTTCGTGATAATCGGTATCAAAGTTCTCACCGTCAGTCTCTATTTTCTGAAGTCCTTCCTGGTTCAATACTTTCAGGAATTTGTTGTAGATCAACTCAATTCCTTCACGCATTGCTTTTACATCATCCGAAGTTTCTGAAGTCTTTACTGCACGCTCCAAGTCATCCAAAATAGGAAGAATGGCAGTAATGGCCTTTTCTCCACCATTTTTAATCAATTCGGCCTTCTCTTTCATGGTGCGTTTACGGTAATTGTCAAATTCGGCTGAAAGACGCAGGTATTTGTCATGCTGCTCTTCTATTGTTTTCTGAGCTTCCGCCAATTCCTTGTTCACCTTCTCTTCAGCGTTCAGTTCTTCTGTTGCTTCTTTCTGAGTTTCTTCATCAATGGCAGCTTCTGCCGCTTCCTGATTTTTCAAAACTTCCTCGTCTTGAGGTTGGTTCTTCTCTGTTGGGTTCATATTCTTATTAAACTTTTTGTTTTTCTTATTTTTACTCATAACAGTCAGGTCTTTTAGGTTAATTTACTGCTAACAAATTTCGTGCCTAGTTGTTTTCTTAGAGTAATAATTTTGCAAAAGTACGGAATTTCTGCCACACTGGCATACTTTTCTGAATTAAAATGCCTACCTTTGCAATTCCAAAATAGAATAATTATATAAATAAGGTATATTAGGATGATTACAGTTTCGAACTTGGCCATTCAATTTGGTAAAAGAGTGTTGTATAATGACGTAAATATGAAGTTTACCAATGGTAATATTTACGGGGTTATCGGTGCGAACGGCGCCGGAAAATCTACTTTCTTGAAAGCAATTTCAGGTGAGCTGGAACCGACTAAGGGCTCAGTGGTATTAGGACCGGGCGAACGTCTGTCTGTATTGAGCCAGGATCACTTTAAGTGGGATGAATATACAGTCATGGATACGGTTATGATGGGACATACTGTGTTGTGGAACATTATGAAACAGCGTGAAGAACTGTATGCGAAAACTGATTTTACAGATGAAGATGGCTTGAAAGTTTCTGAATTGGAAGAGAAGTTTGCCGAACTGGATGGTTGGAATGCCGAGAGTGATGCTGCTTCTTTGTTGAGCGGATTGGGCATAAAGGAAGACAAGCACTATATGTTGATGGGGGAACTGAGCGGTAAGGAAAAGGTGCGTGTCATGTTGGCGCAGGCACTTTACGGTAATCCTGATAACTTGTTGTTGGATGAACCTACCAATGATTTGGATATGGATACGGTGACTTGGTTGGAGGAATATCTTTCTAATTTCGAACACACGGTGTTGGTGGTAAGTCATGACCGTCACTTTTTGGACTCTGTTTGTACTCATACTGTAGATATTGATTTCGGTAAAGTGAATATGTTTGCCGGTAACTATAGCTTCTGGTATGAATCAAGTCAGTTGGCACTTCGCCAGCAACAGAACCAGAAGGCTAAAGCTGAAGAGAAGAAGAAAGAGTTGGAAGAATTTATCCGTCGTTTTAGTGCCAATGTGGCTAAGAGCAAGCAGACAACCAGCCGAAAGAAGATGTTGGAAAAACTGAATGTAGATGAAATTAAGCCGTCGTCCCGTAAATATCCCGGTATCATCTTTACTCCGGATCGTGAACCGGGCAATCAGATTTTGGAAGTATCCGGCTTGCGTGCGGAAACTGAAGACGGTATGGTATTGTTCAATGATGTGAATTTTAATGTAGAAAAAGGAGATAAGATTGTCTTTTTGAGCCGTGATCCGCGTGCCATGACTGCTTTTTTTGAAATAATCAATGGAAATCGTACTCCGCAGGCTGGTAAATTCGCGTGGGGCGTTACTATTACTACGGCTTATTTGCCTTTGGATAATACGGATTTCTTTGAAAGTGATTTGAATTTGGTAGATTGGCTGAGCCAGTTTGGCGAAGGTAACGAAGTCTATATGAAAGGTTTCTTGGGGCGTATGTTGTTTTCCGGAGAGGAAGTATTGAAGAAAGTGAATGTGCTTTCCGGAGGTGAGAGGATGCGTTGTATGATTGCCCGTATGCAGTTGCGTAATGCGAACTGTCTGATTTTGGATACTCCAACCAACCATTTGGACTTGGAATCAATTCAGGCTTTCAATAATAATCTGAAGACTTATAAGGGAAATGTGCTGTTCTCTTCCCACGACCACGAATTTATTGAAACGGTGGCGAACCGTATTATTGAATTGACCCCGAATGGTATCATTGACAAGATGATGGAATACGATGAATACATCACTTCTGATCATATTAAAGAAATGCGTGCGCGTATGTATGGAGATAATTAAATTATAAATATGAGCTGAAAAAGAAAGAGTCATTGAGAGCCATTGTTCCTGTGGCTCTTTTTTTATGGTTTAGCCGCAATTCTCATTCTGTATGAACCATAATGAGTTCAAAAATCTATGATAATGGACGATAATCCATGTCGTTATATTAGAATTAGGATTATTTTTGTGTCCATTAAAAACATGAAATGATACTTATGAAAAACTTAATTTTGATTTTGATTTTTGCAGCTGTTGGCTTGAATACGATGGCTTCCAATCCTGTACATGTGATTATAACTGCCGGACAGTCTAATACCGATGGACGAACTCCTAATGAAGATTTGCCGGCATATATTAAAGCATTGGCTACGGACACACTGACGTATGCCGAAGGTGCCTACCGTTATTGTCAGATAGCTCAGAATGACGGAAAGGGAGAATTTATTCCTTTCTGGCCTCGTGCCAAACGTAGCGGAAAAAATAATATGTGGGCTTTTGATGCAGTGACATATTATTGGTTGGAGCAGTTGTTGCAGGAGAAATTTTATGTGGTGAAATGGGCTGTTGGCGGAACTTCCATAGCACCTGATTATAATGCTTCCAAGGGACGTTTTTGGTCTGCGGCGCCTGAATGGCTGGCACAGGCTAAGCCAACTTCTGATGGAGGAAACTCCTTGTTGCTTTCTTTCATTCAAGAGATAGACATGTGTATAGACAAGACTCTTTCCCGCCTGAAGGATGGCTATCAGATAGATGCATTTCTTTGGCATCAGGGGGAAAGTGATTATGCTAAAAGTAAAGATTATTACCGTAACTTGAAGACAATGGTGGCTTATGTGCGTATGCATCTGACAGAAAAAACCGGAAAGGATTATTCTCGTTTGCCTTTTATTTTTGGTACTGTTGCCCGAAGTAATAAATATTTCAGCAGAGAAGTGGAGAATGCGATGAAGCAATTGGCTGCTGAAGATCCGAACATGCACCTGATAGATATGTCAGGCGCGGAATTGTTAAATGACAGACTTCATTTCACGGCTCATTCGGCAGAGTATTTGGGACAACAGGTATATAAGCAGTTGGAACAAATTATTAAAGGAGTTACCGTCAGGACTGATGAATTGAAAGGAAAACGTTTGGGAATTATTGGAGATAGTTATGTGAAGAATCATAAGGAACCTGTTAAGAATACCTGGCATTATAAATTTGCCGAGAAACATGGTATGGAATATTTAAATTATGGCAAGAACGGCAGCAGCATTGCTTATAGTAGCCCGCGTTGGGGGGAAGCGATGTATGTAAGATATAAGGAAATGCCGGATGATTTGGATTATGTTATTGTTGTGGGTGGGCACAATGATGGTTTTAAATTGGATTCAATTGGCGGTATTGATGTATTTAAAGAGAGGCTGGCAATGCTATGTGAAGGGCTTATTGAAAAGTATCCCACAGCTAAGATTTTTTTCTTTACCCGATGGAACTGTAAAAATTTTGCAGGAAGTGATGCTGAGAAAGTGGTGGATGCTATGATTGAGGTTTGTGGAAATTATAGTATTCCTATTTTTGACAGCGCCCGAAAAGGAGGAATTTATGCAAGTAATGATCATTTTAGGAAAATATATTTTCAGAACAGCAAGAATAATACAGATACTGCACATTTGAATGAAAAAGGTCATGAACGTTTCTTGAAAGTGGCTGAGAGTTTTATATTGCAATACTGAATAATGTAAATGTAATGGATTATTTTTAAAATGTGATGACGCAGAAATAATCCATTTACAATTTTCTTACAGTTCGGAGAAAAAAGTAAGGTATTTTCTCTCCGCTAGGGAAAGTAATTCTTTTTTGATTTTTGTATTTTTCTTGAACCAGTTCATTTCTATATGTGTTGTTTGTTTTTGTATGACTTTATTCCAATTTCCAACTATTTGCCCGTTGTACAGAATAACCGGACGGAATATCCCGAAAGAATTGAATGCTTTGTGTTGGTATTCTTTGTTCAATACATCAGTACGGTCTTTGTAGCTGATTAGGTATTCATCGTATGGAGGAAGAATATGCAATATGTCGGTTGTTTTTTCTTCTTTATAAGACTGATGAACATATAATTTTTGTGCTAGGAAATGGTCAGAAAGCAATTCTTGTTCAATGGCGGCTATACCTTGTCTAGCTTCCGTTACCGAAAGTCCGGACCACCATACAAAGTCTTTCAGACTGGCAGGAGAGTGGCTTCTAAAATATTTGCGTGCCAAGATAGCTAGTGCCTCTTCTTTATGTAATTCTTGTATTGGAGGAACACGCTCATCCAAAAGTGCGAAGGTGATTTTATTATTTTTATCTGCTCCGCTGCAAATAAGTCCTTCAGCTTCAGCGTGAATCAGGAAACGGTTGGATAATCTTTCATTGGTTTCCAGCCCTCCTTCTTTAAATACGTTGTCAATTTCTTGCTTGGTCAGATGATTGTGTCCTGCTAGTGCCTTTTCCAATAATCGGTTTGCTTTGTTGTAAATGTCAACTGAAATGTCTTGTCCTCTGGACTTGGCAAAAGAGTCATTGGCAGTAATGATGCGTCGGGATGAAAGCTTCAGCATCCAGCGTATATCTTCTGCAGCTACATAATGCCAAGTAGGACGCATGACATGAATGCGCAATATATCTCCTTTTGCCAGTGCCTCATTGACTGTTTGCAGATTTCCTGCCTTTAGCCGGATACCAATAGCCCATTTGGACATGGTGTAATCTTGCGCTTGAATGCCTCCCATCCATGATACAAGATCTTTCGGATTATTGAAAACCGGATTTATTAACTGTTGGCTGTGCAGACGGATGGTAGGTATCATTTCAGATAATTTCCATCAAACGATAAAGGTAAAAGTCCGCTTACGTTTTCTAATATATAAATATCAGTCTTACTATAAAGCAGTATCCGCATAGGTTTTCCATATCGTTTTTCAGTTTCTAATAATACTTGCCGACAGGCTCCGCAAGGAGGAATAGGTGTGTCAAGAAAACCATTTTCTGTGCGGGCAGCAATGGCGAGTGTTTTTACTGCTTGATCCGGATATTGAGAATTGGCATAAAACAAAGTGGTACGTTCTGCACAAAGACCAGATGGGTAGGCTGCATTTTCTTGATTGGTTCCGGTAATGACGATATCATTTTCCAACAGTGCGGCGGCTCCAACAGCAAAATGTGAGTAAGGAGCATAGCTTCTTTTCGTTGCTTCACACGCGGCGTCTATCAGTTTGCGGTCCTTCTCTGTTAGTTCGTCATAATGGCAAGCCTCTATGTTTATTTCCAGTTTGATTTGTTTCATGATACGTTCCTCTTTGTTTTCTTGCAAATGTAATGTTTTGTTTTTAATCTCCCAATGTTTCTTTTCTAAAATCTGGTTTTAAATTTATTTGTTTTCTTATTGCTTGTCGGAGTTGAATGTGAGAAGAATAATATAGTTACCGATAAAAAAAGGAGAAAGTTGCAACTTTTTCTTTTATTTGTGCGTCTAATGAATATATAATTAAAAAAGAGAAAGATTATGTTAGCAACAACAACACCTACTATCGAAGGAAAACGTATAACCAAATATTATGGCATTGTAACAGGTGAAACTATTATCGGTGCTAATCTGTTTCGTGATTTTTTTGCTAGTATTCGTGACATTGTAGGCGGTCGTTCCGGTTCTTATGAAGAAGTACTTCGACAGGCTAAAGATACTGCGTTACGAGAAATGCAGGATCAGGCTGCTTTATTGGGAGCTAATGCTGTAGTTGGGGTGGATTTGGATTATGAAACTGTGGGGGACAGTGGTAGTATGCTGATGGTAACCGCAAGCGGCACAGCTGTCAGAATAGAAGATTGAGGTAAAGCAGATGTGCCTGTTGCAATATTTTTTAGGTTTATTGCAACAGGTACGTTTGCTTTTACTGTATTAGGGTATTCCTAATATCTCTTTGGCCTTGTTTTTACTTGAAATGAAATCTAGTGAGTTGACAATATTATCGTAATTTGTTGTGTCAGCTATATGGTCTTTCAGTACTTGTAACATTTTTAACTTGTCATTATCAAAAGTATAAAGTGACATAAGTTTAAGGCATTGTGCGCAACTTAATTTTTTATTTATAATGGCTTTTTCCAGAGTTGAATCTTTGAATACGGAATTTTTTGTTTCATTGTATATCTTTTCAAATTCGTTATCGTCTATTGAACCAACGGTATGGAGGGATATTTTGCTGGAATTTAGGTCTCCTACTGAAGTCTCTTTAGCTATTTCATTGTAGGAATCCATGCTTGTTACCTTTCCGTTTCGAAATTCGATAATTAGAAATTTGCAAGACGTTGCAATTCCTCCGCTCTGATATTCCCATTGTTCCAAAGAACCATCGAAACGTCGGAAATCGGGTTTTCCAAGAAGTTGGCCTATTTCTTCTGTTGTCATTCCCTGCTGTACTTTCCATGCTTTCTGCTTGATACTTCCTGTGGTATGACAACTGACAAGTGTTATACTGATAACAAGCAATAATAGTTGTTTGAATTTTCTCATATATTTATGTTTTTGTGTGTTGTTTAGGTTGAATTACCATTGGTTAGTGATTCCCAATATTTTACGTGCATCATCTTGTTTAAATAAAGAATCCAGTGTCTTGATGATTTCTTTTCCATTTTCACGGTCTACAATGCGGTTGGAAACCATTCTTAATACTTTCATTTTTTCATCGTCCCATGTAAATATGGACATGAGTCGGGCAGTTTGTTTACAGGTGAAGTAGTTGTTTACAACTCCTACAGATAATAATTCCATTTGGTCGTCCTTAAATGCTTTGTTTTTTACTTTTTTATAGAGGTTTTCAAAATCATGTGGATTCATGGCTTTGTGTTTTGGTCTGTGCGGGCCAGAATGATCAGGGTGGTTGGGTGGAACTACCGTAATGATTTCATTTGGCGGACACACTGCAACTGGAGGCGGAGTAATGTTGGACTCAAAAGAATCCATGTTTGTTACCATTCCGTCTACAAAATCGATAATAATTACCGTGTTTGCAGCTGTGGACACATTGGTCTTGGTATATTCCCATTGTTCCGAGCCGTTGTCGAATCTACGGAAATCGGGTTTCCCAAGTAAATGGCTGACTTTTTCTTGGGACATCCCTCTCTGTACTTTCATAATAGTGCTACTAGTAGTCAAACTGCAACTGATGACTAAAGTACAAATGGTTAACGCTAATAATGTTTGTTTCAATCTTCTCATTTTTTTGTTTTTTTGTTTGTAACAAAGATAAGTTGGGAAAAGGTATATTCTTCTATCTTTTCCCCTATTTATTTTTAGGGATTTCCCTATTGTTTATATGGTAATTCTTCTAAGAACTGAAATTTATTGATAGGAAGATTGAGTTTGAATTCTTTAAATTCATATTCCGGAAGATTGGTTGTATTTTTCTCTTGTAGGAAATGTGATTGATTATTTTAACTTCATCTATAATTAATGTAAAAACTTCATTTTCACTTTTAACTTCTTGTTCTCGGGTGGTTCTAACCTATAAACTTTTGACGAATAGATGATAAACGAAGATAAAATTAGGGAAGTATGGGCTTCCAACCCGGAACGGGGATTTAAATTGTTGATAGATTTTTTTCAACAGCCCATATATTGGCATATCCGGAGATTGGTTGTATCACATGAGGATGCAGAGGATATTCTGCAGGAAGTCTTTATTCGCGTCTTTCGCCATCTTCCTCAGTTTAGGGAGGAAAGTTCATTGGGAACATGGATTTACCGGATAGCGACCAATGAGTGTTTCCGTTTTCTGAATATGCGTAAGGAACAAGCTGTTTCGGCGGAAGAAGTTCAGGAAGAGTTAATGAATAAGTTGATGGCGTCAGATTATGTGGATTATGAGAACGAAATGGCGGTGAAATTTCAGCAGGCTATTTTGATGCTTCCTGAAAAGCAGCGGGTAGTTTTCAATCTTCGTTATTATGATGAACTGGAATATGAGGAAATTAGCAGGATTACGGACACGAAAGTGGATACGTTGAAAGTGAATTATCATTATGCAAAAGAGAAGATAAAAGAGTACATGATAAATAATTAAAGACAGGATGGAAAAGGAGTTTGATTTTAAGAATATTGGGAAGCGGATGCCTTATCGTACCCCTGATGGCTTTTTCGGAAAAATGCAGAAGCAAGTATTGGAGCGTACCCAGGCTGAGAGGTTTAATAGGCAGCATAGAATAAAATTGATTATTGGGGCTGCTTTAGCTATTGCGGCTGTCATGTTGGGAGTTCTTTTCTTTCCGATATCCCAACCTGTGGCAGAGGAGTTGCCTTCTCCTTCACTTATTGTTTCTACGGATTTAGACTCTTCTTATTCAGATACTTTGGATCGTTATATAGAATCTATGTCTGATGAGGAATTAGCAGGATGGGTGGAATTATCTGAAAATGATATATTTATAAATTGATTAATCACTAAAAACAAAAAAATGATGAGAACAAAATTTTTTTTAATGATGCTGGCAGCCATTGTTATGGGAAGTCAGGTAACACTTTTTGCACAAGAAAAGAAAGGAGCTAAATCTGAAAGAAGGCAGTTTAATAAAGAGCAGATGCTGGAAATACAGTGCAATCAAATTATAAAAGGATTGGCATTGGATGACGCAACGACTGCTAAATTTATTCCGGTGTATAAACAATACATGGAAGAAATGCGGGCTACTCGTCATATGGGAGCCTGTCGAAATATTGCAAATAGAACGGCTGCAGATAAACAGACCCCCAAACCGCTTCCTACAGATGCTGAAGTGGAGCAGGCTATCAAGGCACGTTTCGCGCAGAGTAGAAAGATACTGGATGTTCGTGAGAAGTATTATAATGAGTTCCGGAAATTTCTTTCTCCTAAACAAATTCAGAAAATGTATAATATGGAGAAACACAATGGCGATAAATTCCGTAAAGAGATGAGAAAAAGACAAGGAATGAAAAAACAGCATGATGGGAGAAGACATATGCCACAGGGCGATGTGAAGAAATAAATATGGATGAAAATGTAAAAATTGTGCTTTCATTGTCTTTATAGCTTTATTCTTTTAGTGGCTGCTGTTTATGGTAGCCACTATTTTGTTTTCTCAGTGGAAGTATATATTTTTGTGAAGCTAATAGTAGCTATTTAACTAATAAAAACAATACGATGAAAGTAAAGAAATTAAGTGGTAAAGTTCAAGATGCACAACAAATACCGACCTTGTTTGATAATGAGAACATTACGTATCATCCTATTGATATAGTGAACTGGAAAGAATATCCTTATCAACCTCAAGTCTCTTTTCGTATAGCCTATACAAATGATGCTATATTAGTCCATTATAAAGTAGTAGAAGACAGTGTTCGTGCCAAATACGGTGAAGATAACGGTAGTGTTTGGACAGATTCCTGTGTGGAATTTTTCTCTATTCCTGCGGGAGATGGCATTTATTATAATTTGGAATGTAACTGTATCGCTACGATTCTTTTAGCAGCAGGTTCGGAGCGTAATAATCGTGAAATGGCTCCTTCTGAAATAACGGATCAGGTGAAGCGTTGGGCTAGCTTGGGCAGAGAAACTTTTGAAGAAAAGATAGGAGAATGTACTTGGGAGGTGGCTTTGCTGATTCCGTATAAGGTATTTTTTAAGCATGCCATTACCGGGCTGGATGGAATGAGCATACGGGCTAATTTTTATAAATGTGGAGATGAATTGCAAAAGCCTCATTTCTTATCATGGAATCCTATTAAAATAGAGAAGCCGGATTTTCATCGTCCGGATTTCTTTGGACTTTTGGAATTCGAATGAAATTCGTAATTAATTTAAAAAGATTGCATACAGCCGGATAAAAATGGTAAGTTTGCAACTATATATAGCGGAAAAAGTATAGTCGCGATTTTGAAACAGTTTTATATGATGAAACATACGTTGAAATTTATATTAATCGGGTTGTTTTGTTGTCTATGTAATTTTACAGTGCAAGCGCAAACCCGTAACCGGCAGTATGAGGAATATATTCATAAGTATAAAGATCTCGCTATCGATGAGATGAAACGGTATCGTATTCCTGCCAGCATCACTCTGGCTCAAGGATTATTGGAATCAGGAGCGGGAAAAAGTACACTGGCTCGTAAATCCAATAATCATTTCGGTATAAAATGTGGTGGTGACTGGACTGGTCGTACTGTACGGCATGATGATGATGCCCGTAATGAATGTTTTCGTGCCTATAAGCACCCTCGTGATTCATATGAAGATCATTCTAAATTTTTAAAAGGACGTTCACGTTATGCATCTCTTTTTAAATTAAAAATCACCGATTATAAAGGATGGGCGCATGGGCTGAAGAAAGCGGGATATGCTACTGACCCTCGCTATGCATATCGTTTAATTGATATCATTGAATTATATGAATTACATAAGTATGATACCAAGGATGGTATAAAGTGGATGAAGGAATTCCCAAACCCGCATCAGCCTTATTTGGCTAATGATTTACTCTATATTGTGGTACGTCCGGGGGATACATTTAAAAAACTTTCTAAAGAATTTGATATCAGTCAACGCAAGTTGAGGAAATACAATGATCTTTATAAGGGATATGTATTGAAGCCAGGTGATATTATTTATTTGGATAAAAAGCATCGTCGTGCGGATAAGGAACACATAGTTCATGTTGTCCGTGGGGGAGAATCTATGTATTCCATTTCCCAAAAATATGGTATTCGTCTGAAAAATTTATATAAGATGAATAAGATGAAACCGGAAGACCCTTCTCCTAAAGTAGGTGATATATTGCGTTTGCGTTAATCATTATTGTACGGTAACTGATGTTTAAAAGCGTACAGGGTGTCCGATATCGGACACCCTGTACGCTTTATTTGTTATTGATTATCAATAAGTTGTTTCCTTGGCACGGATGTTGTTTATTCTTTAGCACAAAAATGATAATAATAAAATTACAATAAGTTATGGACAGAGAAATTCCTAAAGAAGTGCGTGATAAGGAGCGCAAAAAGAAGTTCATTAAATATGGTGCAATAGGTGTGGCGGCAGTGGTATGTATAGCTGTATTGATTTCGTTTATGCGAAGCAGCGTCAATAGGAAAGATTTGGTGTTTTCAGAAGTAGACAATGGAACTATTGAAGTAAGTGTCAGTGCTTCCGGTAAGGTTGTTCCGGCTTTTGAAGAGATTATCAACTCACCTATTAATACTCGTATCGTGGAAGTTTACCGTAAGGGAGGAGACAGTGTGGATGTAGGTACGCCGATTTTGAAACTTGATTTGCAGAGTACGGAAACCGAATACAAGAAATTACTGGATGAAGAACAGATGAAACGTTATCAGTTAGAGCAGTTGAAAGTGAATAATAATACGTATCTGAGTGATTTATCGATGCAAGTGAAAATTTCCGCCATGAAATTGAACCGTATGGAGGTGGAACTTCGTAACGAACGTTATTTGGATAGTTTGGGCTCTGGAACAACGGACAAGGTTCGTCAGGCTGAACTGAACTTTAATACCGGAAAATTGGAATTGGAACAGCTCCGTCAGCAATACGCGAATGAATCGAAAGTAAAAGAGGCTGATTTGAAAGTGAAGGAGTTGGAATTCAATATTTTCTCAAAGAGTCTTGCTGAAATGAAACGTACATTGGATGACGCTCAAATTCGTTCACCGCGTAAAGCGATTCTTACCTATATAAATAATCAGGTAGGTGCGCAGGTAGCGGAAGGCAGCCAGGTAGCTATCATTTCTGATTTGAGCCATTTTAAAGTGGAAGGTGAAATAGCTGATACATACGGTGACCGTGTGGCAGCAGGTGGACGTGCCATAGTCAAGATTGGCAATGAGAAACTGGAAGGAACGGTAAGTAGTGTGACACCGTTGAGTAAGAATGGGGTGATTTCGTTTATTGTACAATTGAATGAAGATAATAACAAGCGATTGCGTTCCGGCTTGAAGACGGATGTATATGTAATGAATGCCGTGAAAGAAGGGGTTTTAAGATTGGCGAATGCTTCTTACTATGTCGGTCGCGGTGAGTATGAATTATTTGTTCAGGATAGTAAGGATGAAATAGTAAAGCGTAAGGTTCAATTGGGTGATAGTAATTTTGAATATGTGGAAGTCATATCGGGGTTGAAACCGGGTGACAAGGTGGTTGTCAGCGATATGAGCAGTTACAAAAACAAGAATAAGCTGAAGTTGAAATAAGAAGCAGCTATGACATAAACAACAAGATAAAACTCTCTCTTAATTAATACATTGATTGTTACGGGAAATGAAGTGTTTTTTCATCCTTTTCACTCATTTCCCGAACATAATTTAATTTGTTCTTAGGCTATGTCGTTTTTTGATCGTTTACCTTTTTATATTATTCATAGTGCTTGTTGACATTTTTTTTCCGGCATACAGCATCAGTCGTATTAGTCCGGTAAAAACGGTCACACCGTCTGTTATCGGACAGTATGTAGAATTAAAATTCGTTGAATATTAAATGATTATAGCTTTGGAATGTCTTTTGATTCATGAAAATAGAAAGTGTATAAGATTAACAATTTAAATAAGAAAAAAATATGGCAATGATTAAATTAACCGGTATCAATAAAATCTACCGTACGAATGAGATTGAAACATTAGCGCTGGAAAATGTAAATTTGGATGTGGCTAAAGGGGAGTTTGTCAGCATTATGGGTCCTTCCGGTTGCGGCAAGTCTACCTTGCTGAATATTATGGGGCTGCTGGACGCTCCCAGCAGTGGAAAGATTGAAATAAACGGCACGTCTGTAGAAAGCATGAAGGACAAGGAACTGGCTGCTTTCCGTAACAAGACCTTGGGCTTTGTATTCCAGTCGTTCCACCTGATTAATTCGCTGAATGTGATTGACAATGTGGAGTTGCCTTTGCTCTATAGAAAGATGGCTGCCAAGGAGCGTACCCGTCTGGCAAAAGAAGTGTTGGATCGTGTCGGTTTAAGTCATCGTATGCGGCACATGCCCACACAGCTTTCCGGAGGACAGTGCCAGCGTGTAGCGATAGCCCGTGCTATTGTGGGTAATCCTGAAATTATTCTTGCGGATGAGCCTACCGGTAATCTGGACTCAAAGATGGGTGCAGAGGTCATGGAATTGTTGCATAAATTAAATAAAGAGGATGGACGGACCATTGTGATGGTAACCCATAATGAAGAACAAGCCAAACAGACTTCCAGAACCATTCGTTTCTTTGATGGGCGTCAGGTGCAATAACTACTGATTACTATGAAAAGGAATTTATTAAGAAATAACAGAGATGATTAAACAGTATTTTAAGCAAGCTTTGGCGCAACTTCGCCAGCATCCGCTTATCAGTGTCATCAGCATTGCAGGAACTGCTCTTAGCATTTTCCTTATTATGTTGGTAGTGATGCTACAACAAGTGAAGGTCGCTCCTTTTTCTCCCGAGTCAAACCGGAATCGTTTTCTGCATGTGCATTATATGAGCATAAGTCATAAGGATTGGGGGGACGGAACAAGTAACGGACCGATGAGCGTGCGGACGGCGCGTGAGGTATATAAATCATTGAAAACCCCTGAAGCTGTCACTATTTATTGCAGTATGCCGGTATCGACTCCTGTTTCATTACCCGCTATGCCGGCTATTGGAGCGGATGTGCGGGAAACGGATGATACTTTTTTTAAAGTGTTCGATTTTCGTTTTGTGAATGGAAAACCATACGATGAAGCTACTTTCAATGCGGGCACTCCTGTGGCTGTGATTACTGAGAGCATATCGCGGGCTTTGTTTGGTTCCACAGAATCTGCGGGCAAAGAGTTTTTGTTGAATCATGCTCCCTATCGTGTGGTAGGGGTAGTGAAAGATGTATCTACTCTTGCCGATGCTTCTTATGGCCAAGTATGGATTCCCTTTACTTCGACGGATTTGCCTAGTGATACGTGGAGTGACCAGCACATGGGGATGATGAGTGTCACTATTTTGGCTCGAAGCCATGATGATTTTGGAGAAATCCGTGCTGAAGCCAAGCGGCGTATGAGTGAGTATAATTCTATTCTTGCCGATCAGGGGTATACGTTGATAGACCGTAACCGGCCATACGATCAGGAAACTCAGTCTATTTCATTTGCAGCTAACTTGGAGCCGGATTTGAAGTCGGCTCGTCGTGAACGTGCTATCATTTTTATCATTCTGTTGTTAGTACCTGCTATAAATCTGAGCAGTATGACGCAAAGCCGGTTGCGCCAACGTGTGGCGGAAATAGGAGTACGCCGTGCTTTTGGGAGCACCCGCATGGAAATGGTTGGACAAATAATTATGGAAAACCTGGTCGTGACTTTGTTGGCTGGTGCCGTAGGTTTGTTTATCAGTATTGTTATGGCTTATTTAGGTACCGATATCCTGTTTGCACAGCCTTATAGTGCGACATTGAATGCCCCTACAGTTGATTCCAGTATTTTATTGCACCCTTCCACTTTCCTTTATGCGTTGTTGTTTTGCTTTGTTTTGAATTTGCTGAGTAGCGGCATTCCTGCTTGGAGGGCTTCAAGGACTAGCATTGTCAATGCACTGGGAGGAAGGATTCACTAAGGTGATAACGAATTAAAAGTAAAGAATCAAGATGAATAAGAAACTATTTACTCAGATAAAAAATGAATGGCGGTCTAATCTTTGGCTTGTCACCGAATTATTGTTGGTAAGTGTCGTTTTATGGTATATTGTGGACTATATGTATGTGCAGACCTCAATTTATAATGAACCACGGGGATTTGATATTTCTCATTGCTATTTGGTGCAAATGGGACGTCTTACGGACAAAAGTCCAGACTTTATTCCCAATCAGACAGACGAGGAAAAGCGGCAGGATATCAAGGAACTTCTAAGTCGTCTTCAGCATAGACCGGATATAGAGGCAGCCGGATTAGGACAAAATTCTTACCCGTATAATGGCAGTAACAGCAGTGCGTCAGTGGTGTATGATACGTTACGTTCGCCGGGATGGACTATACGCAGATTGGTGTCTCCCGATTTTGTCCGTGTGTTCCGTTATCGTGGCACCCGTGGGGAGACCCCTGAACAACTGGCTGAGATGCTGAAACATCCGAAGAATTTCTTAGCTTCAGATAATCTTTATAAACGGCGCTATGGATGTGATTTGACTTCATTGGTAGACAAACAATTTTATTTGTTCGGGGATACAACAAATACATATAATTTAGCGGCTTCTTTGCAGGTTGTGCGTTATGGGGATTATTTTGAGGCATGGAACAGTTACTGCATGGTGGCTCCTATGCCGGAAGAATGGTATGATTTGGGCACGGAGCTTTGTGTACGCGTAAAAGAGGATCAAGATCGCGATTTTATAGCCCGTTTGAAAGCGGATAGTGAGAAACTGTATCGCGTGGGCAATGTGTTTATCGCGGATGTGCGTTCTTTTACCGATATCCGTCGTAACTTTCAGCAGTCACATACGAATGCCTGGAACAGTTACCTTTTCGGAATGGGTTTCTTGTTGTTGAATATATTCTTGGGATTGCTAGGTACTTTCTGGTTCCGTACTCAGCAACGACGTGGTGAGATTGCATTGATGAAATCATTGGGTGGAACAGATCATAGTATCTTTGTCCGTCAGTTGGCAGAGGGATTGATATTATTGGCGGTGGCCACAATTCCTGCGATTTTTATTGATTGGAATCTGGCAAATAGTGAATTGAATGCTTGGATGAATGGCACTACTATTGAAGGTGGACGTTTCATAATAACAGTTCTTATTTCCTTTATTTTGATTGCATTGATGATTGTAGTAGGCATTTGGATTCCCGCACGTAAGGCTATGAAAGTTCAGCCGGCGGAAGCATTGCATAATGAGTAATCTCTTTTTTGTTAAAAGGTTTTAGAGCATAGCACAAACATGATAAAACTATATATTAAACAGGCTTTTTACCAACTTCGTGAGAATAGGCTCATCAGCTTGGTTTCTATCATAGGAACGGCATTGGCTATTTGTATGATCATGGTCATTGTCCTGGTGTTGGAAGTACGCATTACGGATTGTGTGCCCGAGGTGAACCGTTCACGTTCTCTTTATATGAAAGCGATGTCTATTCATCAGAAAGGAGATACCAGTGATAATTCATCAAACGGCTGTATGTCACTCACAGTGGCTAAAGAGTGTTTTAAGGCACTTACTGTTCCTGAGGCGGTAACTATAGTGTCTACAGGAGGCAGGATGCGTATTTCTGTACCTGCTGGAAAAATGATGACAGTGGATAACCTTGAAACTGACGATACCTTTTGGAAAGTGTTCTCTTTTGATTTTATTGCCGGAAAGCCGTTTACGGCTGCCGATAGTGAAAGCGGACTTCCTAAGGTTGTACTTAGTGCTTCTGTGGCCCGGAATTTGTTTGGTACGGTAGAAGCGGTAGGACGTACGGTCCAACTCAACTTGGCCGATTATACGGTAGTGGGTGTTGTGAAAGATGTATCCAAACTGGCTGTTTCTTCTTATGCGCAGATTTGGATACCTTTCAATTCAACAGAAATAGCCAGGAAGTGCTGGTATGACAATGCGATGGGAACTTTTCGTGTGGTCATTCTGGCACATTCGGAGAAAGATTTTCCTGCCATCAGAGAAGAGGCGGAACGCCTGCGTCAGAAATTCAATGACGGATTGCAGGATTCCGAAATTTTTTATCGTGGACAACCCGATGATCGTTTCTCTTTTATCTTTCGTCACTGGGGAAGAGAGTTACAGGCGAAGGAAGCTTATTTGCACTACCTGTTGGTGATTGTTATTTTATTGCTGGTACCGGCTATAAATTTGAGTAGCATGACTTTGTCCCGTATGCGGAAGCGCATGTCGGAAATAGGGGTGAGGAAGGCATTTGGTGCTACTGCCAATGTCTTGTTGAGGCAAGTGTTTTATGAAAATTTATTATTGACGCTCATAGCCGGAGCAGTAGGAATGCTTTTCAGTTATGCATGTACTTTTTTATTGAATGATTTCTTATTTTCCAATAGCGAGAACCGTGCCCAAATAGGAGAAACCAGTCTTTCGGCAGATATGTTGTTCAGTCCCTGGATATTCTTGGCCGCATTCATTTTCTGCCTGCTCTTGAATTTGCTGTCAGCGTGCATCCCTGCCTGGAGGGCATCGCGCATGAATATTACGGACGCTTTAAACCAACGTTAGATCATGAACAGGAATTTATTGAAACAGATATGGAACGAGCGCCGCAGCAATGCGTTTCTGTGGATGGAACTTTTTGTGGTGTTTGTCATATTATGGTATATTGTGGATGTGGTATATGTCACGTTGAGCATCTATAATTTGCCGATGGGCTTTGATATAGAAAATACGTATGTTCTTCGTTTTGAGCGGATGACTTCGAAGGCGGCTGCTTATCAGCCTGGCCGTACTATGAAAGAAGATGTTGCCGATTTGCATGAAATTGTAAACAGGCTTGCGCATCGTCCGGATGTGGAAGCAGTCAGCCTCTCGCAAAACTGTATACCTTATAATGACGGTGCAAACAGTTTTTCATTTTATCTGGATACAGTCCCGGTACGTAGTTTGAAACGATGGATAACTCCGGAGTATTTTAATGTATTCCGTTACCGCAATATAGACGGTTCGGGTAGTGAAAGCCTTGCTGAGGCACTGACACCGTCCGGCATGGTCTTATCTGTGAATATTGCCGATGTTTATCAGGATGCACCTTGGCATGGTAAGGAACTTTTAGGGCGTAGGGTGCCTGTTTGGCGGAATGAGCCGGAGGCGGAGCATCTTTCTATAGCTGCTCTTACCGAGCCGGTCCGTTATGACCATTTTACAGCTCCGGATGATTACGGCTCCCGTTATGCTGCTGTGTACCTGACAGATGAGGCGTTGGAATCCTTAGGTGAGACGGTTTATATAGAAGTTTGCCTGCGTGTTCGTGAGGGACAGAATGATGGATTCATAGACCGTTTGATAGTGGATGCCGACCGTCAATATCAGGTGGGCAATCTATATCTTTTGGATATAACTCCTTTGAGTGATGTACGCACAGCTTATGAAACGGATTCGGTGAATGAGTTGAATACGCAATTTTGTATCATATTTTTCTTATTGCTGAATATCTTTCTAGGCATTATCGGAACTTTCTGGTTCCGGACACAGCATCGGCGTGCCGAAATAGCGTTGCGTATGGCTTTAGGATCTACCCGTTGGGGAATCTGCGGTCGTCTGATGGGGGAAGGAGTCTTGTTATTGCTGATATCTGCTATTCCTGCATTGGTTGTGGCGTGGAATTTGGGATATGCCGAACTGGTGGAAGTTACACGTATGCCTTTTACGGCAGGTCGTTTTGCGATTACGGTTCTGGGCACTTTTATTCTGATTGCTGGAATGATTGTCATTGGAATAGGATACCCTGCCCGTCGTGCCATGAGTATCGAACCGGCTGAGGCATTACATGAAGAATAAATAAAATGAAGAGATAAAACGAATGAAACAGCTATTATTACAAGCATTTAATCTGATACGGCAGAATCCTTTTTATGCTACAATCAGTATTATAGGAACAGCTGTCACTATCGCTTTTGTTATGGTAGTAGTGATGATTTATGACTTCCGTACAATGGATATGGCTCCGGAAAGTGATCGGAGCGATATGATGTATACAGGTTCGGGAATGACCTATCGTAAGCTGGATCATACCAACCAGAACAGCGGTATGGGACGCAAGGCTTTTGAAGCATTGTTTTCAGAGCTTCCTGGTGTAAAAGAGGTTACTTGGTATCGTGGCGTTTCCAAGACCCCTTGTAACTTGTCCGCTTCGAATGAGATATTCAACTATTATGTGCGGCCTGTGGCTGATAACTGGTTTAAGTTCTTTGATTATGAATTTATAGCGGGACGTTCTTTCACACAAGAGGAGTATGATGCCCGTCGGTGGGTCAGTGTGATAACCGAGCGTATGGCCTTGCAGCTTTTCGGCACGACGGATGTGGTAGGAAAAGAATATCAAAGTAATTTTTTTCCTACTAAAGTGGTAGGCGTGGTGAAAGATGTCAATGCTATTTTCCAGACAGCATACGCTGATGCTTTTGTTCCTTTCTCATTGGAAAATGAAGACTATTATGCTACTTGGACAGGGGGCTTGGGAGGAATCCGTCTGGGATTGCTCAAACTGCTGCCGGATACTCGTCCTGCAGAGGTACGGACTGAAGTACAGCATCGGCAGGATCGTTTGAATAGTTCAACGGCAGAATATGCTTTCGAGATGAACGAACTCTATACTCATACGGAATACACCTTTTTTCGTGGAAAAGATATTAGTGCACCGTTGGTTTACAGTATGTTATTGATGGTCTTGCTGATTGTTCCTGCTATTAATATCTCAGGTATGACCAATGCCCGAATGCAGGAGCGTGTGACAGAAATTGCAGTTCGCAAGGCGTATGGCGCATCACGTATTTCCATTATGGTGAGGTTGTTTTTAGAGAATCTGCTTACGGTCTTTTTGGGTGGAATTTTAGGATATCTGTTTTCGTGTGTTTTGGTTTGGCTGGGACGTGTATGGTTGTTTGGTAGCGGCGAGGTAGAATTATCAGGTATCAGTCTGGATGGAGGTTTGTTGTTGCATCCTGCTTTATTTGTGTTGGTTTTCGGCGTATGTGTTGTTTTTAATTTATTGTCGGTATTGATTCCGGTATGGATGGTCACACATCGTAATATTGCAACTACCATTAAAGGAGAATAGGAGGAAAGGAAAAATGATAAAGAGTTTATTCAGACAAATGTGGAACCAAAGGCACGCTAATGTATGGGTGTGGGTTGAATTGGTTGTTGTTCTTGTCTTGCTATGGTACAGCATCGATCTGGTTTATAATTATGAGGTTGCTGCCCGTCAGTCTAAAGGATATGACACGGAGAATGTTTTTGATATTCAACTGAATATTAAGCCGGCTTTGCAAAATGATTCTGTATTAATGAGTCATTCTGCTGAATATTTGGAGCAAATCTATCATTTGATCCAACAATATCAAGGGGTGGAGGAAGCTTGTTTTTATTATGGGACAATACCTTATACGGGAAATAATATGTATGAGGGATATGCTCCGCATTCGGATTCGACTCATGTGGTAGGCTGTTTCATCCGTTATGTCAGCCCTACTTATTTCAAGGTATTTCGCTTGCAGCCATTATCAGGTTCATTTGAGGCGGAGCGTTGGGACAAGAATGAATACCCCATGCCGGTGTTGATGAGTGAAACGTTAAGCGATTCCTTGTTTAGCGGACGCAATGGAGTAGGGGAAACTTGTTTCAATCCTTATTTCCTGAATAGTGTGCAGCCGGAAACTAATTATAAGGTAATGGCGGTACTTCCTGCTCATAAGACCGATGAGTACGAGCGTTACGAACCTTTTATTTATCTTCCCAGTTCGCCGCTGACTTATTGGCATCACATTGCGGTGCGTGTGGCTTCTAATTCCATACCGGGATTTACCGAACGTTTTATGCAGGATATGCAAGGGAAATTATCTATCGGCCCTTATTACTTATACGATATAAATTCGTATGGCGATATGAAGGAAGCTTTCGATATAGAGCAAGGAACGGTGAATTATCTGAATACTACCTATGCCGTTATCCTTTTCTTTGTTTTCAATATATTTTTAGGGATGCTGGGTACTTTCTGGTTTCGGACTCGTAAAAACCGAAGTGAGATAGCTTTGCGTATGGCACTAGGTTGCAGTAGGATGAATGTATTTGGTTATTATGTACTTGAGGGCATCCTTCTCTTGGTTTCGGCTGCCATTCCCGCTGTTTTTGTTTGTGCGAATATGCAGATGGCGGATCTTACTGTGCATACATTAATGGAACCTGCTTGGGGACGTTTTTTGCTTTGTTTTGTGTCGGCCATGCTGTTGTTGGGGATAATAATTTTGCTCGGCATTTATTTCCCCGCCCGGAAAGCGATGAGGATTGAGCCTGCAGACGCGTTGCATAATGAATAATGTTATTTCATTGTCACATGATCAGCAGTGTTCGTATATGAATGGAGTGTCCGATTTCGGACACTCCATTTTTGTTGTAAGGTGTTATAAAACAGTGAAATAGTTTTTTGGCATACCATTTGCCTTACCTTTGATAAAAAGAATAATAACGCAATGAAAAAACAAGTAATATCTCTATTTTTAGCCTTTGGCATATCGTTGGTTGCCGGAGCGCAGCCACAAGAAAAGCGACGTGCCATCACTTTGGAGGAAGCCATTACTATTGCCCGTGTGCAAAGTGTAGATGCGGCCGTAGCTTTAAACGAGCTGAAAACCGCTTATTGGGAATATCGTACTTTCCGTGCGGATTTGCTTCCGGAAATGAATTTTGAAGCCACTATTCCCAGCTATAATAAGAAGTATAATTCTTATCAGCAGGATAACGGTGCTTATACATTTGTACGTAATAATTATATGGAAATGAATGGTGAAGTTTCTATCGATCAGAATATTTGGTTGACCGGTGGTAAACTCTCATTGAATACCTCTCTTGATTTCTTGAAACAACTGGATGGAGATAAATCAAAACGATATATGTCTGTTCCTGTGGCATTGACTTTGGAACAACCTATTTTCGGAGTGAATACAATTAAATGGAACCGCCGCATCGAACCGGTGAGATACGCTGAAGCTAAAGCCGCATTTCTTACTGCAACCGAAGAGGTAACCATGACTACTATCAATTATTTTTTCAATTTGTTGCTGGCCAAGGAAAATGTAGGCATTGCCCGACAGAATCTGAAGAATGCAGATAAACTGTATGAAGTGGCTAAGGCAAAGCGTAGCATGGGGCAGATCAGTGAAAATGATTTGTTGCAATTGGAACTGAATGTATTGAATGCCCGTTCTACGTTGACTGAAAATGAAAGCAACTTGAAAAGTAATATGTTCAAACTCCGTTCATTTCTGGCATTAGGAGAGGATGAGGAACTGGAGCCGGTTGTTCCCGAAACGATTCCGACTGTTTTGCTGAACTATCCGGATGTTTTGGACAAAG
The DNA here is from genome assembly GCF_040911965.1 of Phocaeicola sp. RTP21359st1_B8_RTP21360_211022. Classification (NCBI taxonomy): domain Bacteria; kingdom Pseudomonadati; phylum Bacteroidota; class Bacteroidia; order Bacteroidales; family Bacteroidaceae; genus Phocaeicola; species Phocaeicola sp. RTP21359st1_B8_RTP21360_211022. The sequence continues at coordinate 24,564 of NZ_JBDFXP010000008.1, read as the reverse complement.
CACTTGCCAATAATTCATTTGCACATAATATTCGTCGCCGCCAGTTGGAAGCAGATTTTGAAGTGGCTAAGGCGAAAGGTAATTTACGTGAAATCAAGCTCTATGCACAGGTAGGTTTTACAGGAACAGACAATGAATTTAATAGTGCATACCGCCGTTTGAAAGACAACCAGATTGTGGAAGTCGGTTTTAAGATTCCTATTCTTGACTGGGGAAAACGTCGTGGTCAGGTAAAGATAGCTCAAAGTAACCGCGATGTGACCGAAAGCAAGTTACGTCAGGAAACCATGAATTTCAATCAGAATCTGTTTATCCTTGTAGAACAGTTCAATAATCAGCAGGCCCAGTTGCAGATAGCAGACGATGCGGACAAGATTGCCCAGAAACGTTACAGTACCAATGTGGAAACCTTCATGGTTGGTAAAATCTCGACATTGGATTTGAATGACTCCCAGACAAAGAAAGATGAGGCTCGTCAGAAGCATATCAATGAGTTGTTCTATTATTGGTACTATTATTACCAGTTGCGCAGCTTGACATTGTGGGATTTCAATACCAATACTAATATTGATGCCGATTTCGAAAAGATTATCAAACAATAGGATTTTTACTATTCAATTCTGTTTGAATATAAAATGGGGTTGTCTTTGTACTTATTAAAATAATAATTTCTACATTTGCAGCAGTATGATATTAATTATAGACGATGACAGTGCCATTCGTTCTTCTCTGAGCTTTATGCTGAAAAGGGCGAAATATGATGTGCAGGCCGTACCGGGTCCCAAAGAGGCTATTGAAATAGTCCGTTCGGTTGCACCCCAGTTAATCTTGATGGATATGAACTTCACCCTGTCCACCAGTGGTGAAGAAGGATTGACGCTTTTGAAACAGGTCAAAGTGTTCCGGCCCGATGTTCCCGTTATATTGATGACGGCATGGGGAAGTATCCAGCTTGCCGTGCAAGGGATGCAGGCAGGTGCATTCGACTTTATTACCAAACCTTGGAACAACGTAGCGTTGATGCAAAGGATAGAAACTGCTTTGGAGCTGACTTCACAAGATAAGAAAGCAGCGGTTCCGGTGGAAGATAATGACGGCTTCAACCGTAGCCATATCATTGGAAAGAGTAAGGCACTGATGGATGTGCTGGCCACGATCAAGCGGATAGCGCGTACCAACGCATCGGTCTTGATTACCGGTGAAAGTGGTACAGGTAAGGAGTTGATAGCCGAAGCGGTGCATTTGAACAGTTCCCGTAGCAAGAAACCTTTTGTGAAAGTGAATTTGGGAGGTATTTCTCATACTTTGTTCGAGAGTGAAATGTTCGGTCATAAGAAAGGTGCGTTTACGGATGCCACAGCCGACAGGGTAGGACGTTTTGAACTGGCTGATAAGGGTACGATTTTCTTGGATGAGATTGGCGATTTGGATTTAAGCTGTCAGGTGAAACTGCTTCGCGTGTTACAAGAGCAGACTTTTGAAGTTTTGGGCGACAGCCGTCCCCGTAAAGTCGATATCCGTGTGGTCAGTGCGACGAATGCCGATTTACGGCAGATGGTGCAGGAACACACCTTCCGCGAGGATTTGTTCTATCGTATTAATTTAATTACGGTGCATCTTCCGGCATTACGCGAACGCCGTGAGGATATTCCGTTATTGGTCCGTCATTTCGCCGACAAACAATGTGAATCGAACGGTCTTCCCAAAGTGGAATTTACTTCTGAAGCGATGGATTATTTGAGCCGTTTGCCTTATCCGGGTAATATCCGTGAATTAAAGAATTTGGTGGAACGTACCTTGCTGGTCAGTGGAAAGGAAATATTGACTGCGGATGATTTTAAATCACAATACCAGCATCCTATAGAACAGAAGATGACAACGAATCTGCAAGGCATGACCTTGGAGGAGATAGAAAAGCAGACTATTCTGCAAACGCTTGAAAAGTATAACAATAATATGTCACAGGTTGCCATAGCCTTAGGAATCAGCCGGGCCGCTCTTTATCGCCGTTTGGAGAAATACAATATACAAGTGAATGATTAGCAAAAACGGAACCGGATAAAATATGAAACTGAAATTCTTGTTCTTCTTTTTAGCATTACTGTTGACAGCAGTATGGACTATCCTGCTCGTTCTTACATTGAAGGAACGCGGTGCGCTGTTTTATATAGGAGAGGGAGTCATTACATTCAGTCTTGTGTTTCTGGTTTATTTCTATCGCAAAGTCGTGAAACCGCTTGATATCATCGGCAACGGTATGGAACTTCTTCGTGAGCAGGATTTCAGCAGTAGGCTGACTCCTGTCGGACAAAAGGAAGCCGACCGCATTGTGTTGGTTTTCAACCGCATGATGGAGCAGTTGAAAGACGAGCGTCTCCGGTTGCGTGAGCAGAATCATTTTCTTGACTTGCTGGTCAGTGCTTCTCCTATGGGAGTTGTCATACTGACTCTGGACGGACATATTTCCATGCTGAATGCGGCAGCTCTTCGTTTTTTGGATTATTCTTCGTCAGAGGAAGTCAGAGGCCGATTGCTGTGCGAGTTGGCTTCCCCTTTGGCCGAAGAAATAGAACGTATTCCCAAAGATACTACGGAAACAATTCGTCTGAGCGACTCCATGATTTACCGCTGTTCCCGGCTTTCTTTTGTTGACAGAGGCTTTTCTCATCCGTTTATTCTGGTGGAAAGTCTGACTTCCGAGGTGGTGAAAGCAGAGAAAAAGGCATACGAAAAAGTGATCCGTATGATAGCACATGAGGTGAATAATACGACTGCGGGCATTACCTCTACTCTTGATACGGTGGATGGTGCCTTGGAATGTATGGAGGATACGGAAGACTTGCGCGAAGTGATGAAAGTCTGCATAGAGCGTTGCTACAGCATGAGCCGTTTTATCACGAATTTCGCCAATGTGGTGAAGATTCCCGAGCCTCAATTACAATCAGTGGACTTGAATGACCGCGTGGCCGCTTGCAAGACATTTATGGAAACGGTTTGCCGTAACCGCAAGATTACGCTGCATCTTAATTTATGTAAAGAGAATCCCGAAGTGATGATGGATACTTCCTTGTTTGAGCAAGTATTGGTCAACATTATCAAGAATGCGGCTGAAAGTATCGGGGAAACAGGAGATATCTTTATCCGTACTTCCGTATCACCTACGATGTTGGAAATTGCTGATACCGGTGCCGGTATCAGTAAAGAGGTGGAAACCAAGCTGTTCAGTCCTTTCTTCTCCACCAAGCCTAACGGACAGGGTATCGGTCTTATTTTTATTCGTGAAGTTTTGATAAAACATGGGTGTACTTTCTCTCTTCGTACCTATCCGGATAAACTGACCCGTTTCCGTATCCGTTTCTGAAAAGTATGACGTTCCTGTTTCTAACCGGTATTAGCAAATTCAACCGGATGACGATGAATCTGTATGTATTTCACCGGTTACCTTTCGAGTATATTGCATTCTGCTGTTTTTTTACAGGAACATAAATAGCTGGAATGAGAAATTTATTCTCAATTAGCGGGGAAAAATGAAAATATTCAACCAAGATTGGGTGAAATCGGTTGGTTTTGGTTATCTTTGCAATATCATGCACTAAATACATCAAAATATGAAATACCCTATCGGCATACAAACTTTCAGCCGCATCCGCGAAAACGGATATGTTTATATAGACAAGACTGCCCTCATCCATCAGTTAGTGAGCAGAGGAAGTATCTATTTTCTCAGCCGTCCGCGCCGTTTCGGCAAAAGTTTGATGATCAGTACCCTTGAAGCCTATTATGAAGGGCGAAAAGAGTTGTTTGAAGGACTTGCCATTGCCGGACTGGAAAAAGACTGGTTTCAATATCCGGTATTTCATATAGATTTCAACGGTGATAACTTTGCCAAAGAAGGAGTGCTGGAAGCTGCTATTGAAGGCTATTTGGGAAATTGGGAAGATATGTATGGCAAGAATCCCAATTACACAACACCGGGAACCCGTTTTATCGAATTACTGCGTCGCGCCAGCGAAAAGACAGGACGGCGTGCCGTGGTGCTCGTTGACGAATATGACAAACCCATTCTCGATGTGCTTGATACCCCCTTGGAAGAAGAGAACCGGAATACGCTGAAAGCTTTTTATTCTACCTTCAAGGGAGCTGATAAATATTTGCAGTTCGTGATGCTGACGGGAGTCACCAAATTTTCGCAAGTCAGTGTCTTCAGCGGTTTCAACCAGCCTAAAGATATCAGTATGGACCCGCGTTATGAATCACTGTGCGGAATCACCCAGGAGGAAATGGAGCGTTATTTCCATGAACCTATTTCCGAGTTGGCCGAAAAAGACGAATGCACGTATGAGGAAATGAAAGAACGTCTGAAAGCACAATATGACGGTTATCACTTCAGTGAAAATATGCTTGATATTTATAACCCTTTCAGTATTCTGAACGCTTTTGATTCTTTACAAATCCGTGACTACTGGTTCGCCTCGGGCACGCCTACCTATCTGGTCCGGCTGTTGCAGCATAGCAACGAGCAGATCAATGAATTGGTGGGGCAATATTATGACGCATCCTTGTTTGCCGATTACAAAGCTGATGTGGAACGCCCTCTTCCCATGATTTACCAGAGTGGATATCTTACTATCAAGGATTACGATAAATATACCCATTCCTATCTGCTGGATTTCCCCAATGATGAAGTACGCAGAGGTTTCCTTAGCTTGTTGGCCAGTGATTATTTCAAAGTACAGGGAGTTTCCGTTTCCAGCTGGCTGATCAGTTCTGTCCGTCTGCTGAATGCGGGCAAGACAGCTGCTTTCCGCGATTCCCTCACAGCTTTCTTGTCCGGTATCCCATACGATTCGCATGACAGTACCAAGACTCCGGAACTGACCGAGAAGCATTTCCAGTACACATTCTATCTCATTCTCCGTCTTATAGGGGTATATTGCCTCCGCATTGAACAGACACAAAGCCGGGGACGGGTGGACTGCATACTCGAGACTCCGCAATATATTTATATTTTTGAATTCAAACTGGACGGCAGCGCCGATGAAGCCTTGCGTCAGATAGAAGAAAAAGGATATGCCCAACCTTATCTGGCGGATAAGCGAAAAATAGTTTGTATAGGAGTGGTATTTTCTTCACAGACGCGAACCATTTCCGAGTGGAAAGAGGTGAGGTAATTTTATTTTAGTCATCGTTATCAGCCAAGATCCACAACAAAGTTGGGAGCGACAAAAAAAGTTTTTTTCATAAAAGTCCGTCACATCCGTCACAGTTGTTTTCAACTTGTTGATAAACAGATGCTTACTAGTGTGACGGATAGTGTGACAGATGTGTGACGGACTTTTATCTGTCACACGATGTCTGAATCATGTCAATGTGTATGGAATCTCAGTAGTATGTCCGGTTTTCAAAGCTATACAGTCATTGGACTTTGCTGCATAATTCACTGTGGAATAGTGTGTTCCACCATTAGGAACAAATGGCTTTCCGCAGTGGAATAACTTGTTCCATAAGGGCGGAACAAATGGTTTTGTCCGGTTGGAATAAATAGTTCCTCACTGTGGAATAAATTATTCCATATTGATGAAACAAGCTGTTCCAACCGGTGGAACTTTCTATTCCACTGTAAGCCTGAGACTTCGGGATGTAGTTTGACACTGTCTGTTGACTACTCTTTAACCTTACTTCTAAGGATGATTGGCAGAGTACCTTTTTATCTGTATGTTGTGACAGATAAAAAGTCCGTCACCTATCTGTCACACTATCCGTCACACCTGTAAGTTCCTGTTTATTAATAAGTTTAAGCTTGCTGTGACAGATGTGACAGACTTTTATAGAAAAACTTCTTTGTTACTCCCTACTAAAAAAAGCTCCTGTTCTTTCCCTAAAAGGCCGTTATCTTTTCTGAAAAGCTCTTGATCTTTTATTATAAAGTCGTTGCTTTTTATTCTTTTTGTTTGAGCGTTTTCTTATTTTTGACAACAGGAAATAAAGGAGGGGTTCTTGTTGGGGTTACATTATTTTTACTGTTTTTTCATTTGAAGAAAAGAGGTTTTAAGTGGTATGAATATGTCTCATATTATTTAGCTATGCCATTAGCAGCCGGTACATTACAAGGCATTAGAGGTGGAGACTTAACTCTTATAGCATCCCAAATTGCAGTATTCTTTTCTTATCCAGTAATTCTTTATCAAGCTAATTCTATTCCTATCATGAATGCGGTTGGTACGGAGAACTTCTTTTGGGGAGAGGAATATTATACTGGTCTTGTAAAATTCATACCTCGTTTTTTGTGGCCGGATAAGCCTTTGTCATTTGATTATAAATTAAAAGAATTAGCAAACTATGATTTTGAAGGTGGGGGAATTTATACGACTTTATGTAATGATTTATATATAAATTTTGGATATTACTATTTTATCTTCTATATCTTGTGGCTATTATTTATTCATTATTTATATGGAATGGTAATGGATGATAAAAGGTTCTATTATAGCCGTATTATAGCTTTATTCATCATACTTATGGGGGGGATTGCATCTACTATTGGCTCTTGTGAAATCTTACTATTATTTCTCTTGTTCTTAATATTATATTATTCAAGAGTGAAAACATTATAGATTGTAATGAAGAAGAAAATATTATTTGTTGCTTCTGAATTTGCCTCGGGAATGATTCCTTTTGCTGCTACTGCTATAAATGCTTTAGCTAAGGATGATAGATTTGAAGTACACTGTCTTTGTGTTAATTCAGGTATTTATTCTTATAGGAATATAATTTTACAAGAAGCGAACCCTGTTTTCTTGGAATACCCAAAGAGTAAAATGATGAAATTGTTTTATAAACTATGGCCTCTAGAGATAATAAAACATTTATCGCAATTGGAAAAAAGTATTAATCCGGATGCTGTTCATTTTTTGACAGGTGATTTTACATTAGCTTTGTATATTTGTTTGAATAATAAAAGAACATTTTACTACACAGTGCATGATTTGCATCCACATGAGGTGGTAAGAAAAACTTTATTGGGTTATTTGATGCAAAAATATATTATATGGGGATATAAATTATGTAGGAATATAATTCCTAATCTTACGACTTCCTCTTATTTCCAATTGAAGGAACTGAAAGAAATATATCCATGTAAGAAAGTGAAATACACTTCATTTCCTTCTCTAATTACATCATTGATAATAAATGGTAAAAAAATGCCATTAGAAGTAAGTGGCTTAAAAGAATATATTTTGTTTTTTGGAACAGTAGATAAATATAAAGGGGTTGATTTGCTGGTTGATGCGTATTGCAATTTAACATGTAAGTCACTAAAATTAGTGATTGCAGGTAGAGGCTTTGATATTGAAACTCATAATGAAAACATTATTCGAATAAATCGTTTTATAGAAGATGAAGAAGTCGCATATCTTTTTAAAAAGGCAAAATTTATTGTTTATCCTTATCGTTCTGCAACAATGTCAGGGGTATTGTCTTTAGCATATTACTTTAATAAAAAAGTATTAGCCTCTACAATTCCTTTCTTTGAAGATAATGCAACTTTAAATGTTGTGTTATTTAAAGTTAATGATATAGATGATTTGGAAAGAAAGATGAAATCTTTAATATTTGGTAAAAATTTGAGTGTAGATCCAACAAGCTATCTTAATATATATGGTGAAGGTACATTAATAAATAGTTATTGGGGGTTATATGAAGATTGAAAATGTTAAAATAATTTATACATAATGATAAAATATTGATTCTTCTGTGATAATGAAAATCTTACTCTCGAATAAATTCTATTACCGCCGTGGCGGCGACTGTGTCTGTACCATAAACCTTGAGGAATTGTTGAAGCGGAAAGGTCATGAAGTGGCAATCTTCGCCATGCAGTATCCTGATAATATAGAAACACCATGGAGCAAGTACTTTCCTGGTGAAGTAAAGTTCAAGCCGGGATTAGGTATGCTTGAGGCGTTGTTACGCCCCTTTGGTACGAATGAAGTAAAACGTAAATTTACGGCATTATTGGATGACTTTTGTCCTGATATTGTTCATCTGAATAATATTCATTCTCAACTATCTCCGGTTATTGCAGAAATTGCGCATCAAAAAGGAATAAAAGTAATATGGACATTGCATGATTACAAGCTGCTTTGTCCGCGTTATGACTGTTTGCGTAATGGAGATACTATATGCGAAGAATGTTTTTCGGATAAGCGTAAAGTCTTGGAATATAAATGTATGAAGCATTCACGCTTGGCAAGTTATTTATCGTATTGGGAGTCTATGAAGTGGAATCGTGAACGATTGGAAGTTTGCACGGATATCTTTATTTGCCCTAGTCGGTTTATGGCAGAGAAGATGCGACAAGGGGGATTCGATAGTAAAAAAATAAAAACAGTATGTAATTTTATTGATACTGAGAAATGTTATGGTAAGGATTATACCAAAAGGGGAAATTATTACTGTTTCATAGGGAGATTGAGTCCTGAAAAAGGAGTAAGGACCTTGATAGAGGCGGCAAATGCTCTACCATATAAATTGGTGGTGATTGGAGGGGGGCCCTTGCTGGAGGAGTTAAAGATCGTAGCTGGGAATAACGTGGAATTTGTTGGCTTTAAACAATGGAATGATATAAAGGAGTTAGTGGGAAGAGCACGTTTTTCAGTGATACCTTCGGAGTGGTATGAGAATAATCCTTTGTCTGTGATAGAGGCGCAATGTTTGGGTACACCTGTACTGGGAGCACGCATCGGAGGAATCCCTGAACTGATAGAAGAGGGTGTTACCGGCATGACATTTGAGAGTCGTAATAAAGAGGATCTGAGAATGAAGATTGAAAGTATGATGCAACATCCTCTCAATTATGAAATGATAGCAGGAAAGGGACAGGAACTGTATGGTGCAGAAATGTATTATCAACAGATTATGAATTTGTATCAGGGTTGATTTGTTGCTTTATAGTATATAATGGAAAGAAAAGACAGGGAAATATTGGATAATTCATTTATTACTAGTATTTTTGTATCATCAAGAAATATCGGATGGCTATTAAGAATTTTAAAACCAAGGAAGAGGCGTTGGCTGCTATGAAGAAGGCGACAGACCGCAAACGCACGTTGATAGAATATCTCAAAAAGGGGTATTCCTTAGAAGAATTGGAAAAAATGGGATTTAAAATGGCAAAATTTGCATGATGTGATAGATTTGCCAATAGAACGTGTCAATGCTTTATCTCCCTATAAAGTTTATATAAATAATAATGGTAGTTTAGGATTTGAAACCCAATATGGTTCTGTCTATGAGGTAGGGTTTGTTGAGGACTATACTTTTATGGATGAGAATGCGTTTCAGTTTTTTATTTTGGAATCACAAGGTAAGCATTCTGTAAAAGATCCGTTGGTCAGGGAAACTATTTGGGTAATTCTTGAAACATTCTTTTTAGAAAACAATCCTGTTATATTATATATTTGTGATATGTCGGATGGTAAACAGGCTATTCGTAACCGTTTGTTTTCCATGTGGTATTATGAATATGAACAACGGGAAAGTTTTACTTTTTTGTCCACTAAAGTGGAAGTAGAATCTACTGATTACTATGCATCTGTTCTCGTTAAAAATTCCAATCCTCAATTGGAAGATATAAAGGTTGCTTTTAACTCTTTCATTGAAAATATGAAAGAAAAATTGGAATAGTGAATAATTAAATCAAACAACTTATGGTTAACAAATGTTCCTTGCATCCCACCGATGCAAGCATAATCCTTACATATCGTTGCCCTATGAAGTGCAAGATGTGTAATATATGGTTTAACCCCACTAACAAGAGTGAAGAAATAAAAGCAAGTGACCTGAAGTCATTGCCTAAGTTGAAATTCATCAATCTGACGGGAGGTGAGCCTTTCATTCGTGAAGATTTGCCGGAAATAGTGGAGGAATGTTACAAGCATACAGACCGGATTGTGATTTCTACAAGCGGATGGTTTGAGGACAGGGTGATTGCCTTGGCGAAACAGTTCCCTATCATCGGAATTCGAATCAGTATTGAGGGTTTGAGTTGTAAAAACGACGAACTACGCGGACATGCCGGAGGGTTTGATAAAGGACTCCGTACATTGTTGGCATTGAAAGAGATGGGCTTGAAGGATATCGGTTTCGGCTGTACCGTGTCGAATAATAATTCAAAGGATATGCTTTCATTGTATCAGCTCAGCAAGTCACTGGGAATGGAATTTGCTACAGCCGCCTTTCATAACTCGTACTACTTTCATAAGGACGACAATGTCATCACCAACAAGAACGAGGTGTGCGGTGACTTTGAGCAACTGATAGAATGGCAGTTGAAGGAGAATCACCCGAAGAGTTGGTTTCGTGCTTGGTTCAATATGGGACTGATAAATTATATTGAAGGGGGAAGGCGCATGCTGCCTTGTGAGGCGGGAAGTGCTAATTTCTTTATAGACCCGTTTGGTGATGTGTTTCCCTGTAACGGTCTGGAAGAGAAATATTGGAAGAAGTCGATGGGGAATATTCATGAAACTCCGGACTTTATGACTATTTGGACAAGCAAAAAGGCGGAGGAAGTACGTGCCATGGTGCGTAAATGCCCGAAAAATTGCTGGATGGTGGGCACAGCCTCTCCGGTGATGCATAAATATATAAAATATCCGTTGAAGTGGGCGTTGCAGAATAAACTTCGTTCCATGCAGGGAAAAACAGTCTGTCTGGATAAAAAATGGTGCGATGTAGGGCAAGATCCCTGCCAGGGAGATTTAAGGGAAAAGTTCTAGTATTCTAACTTACTTTTTCTTTTTTCCTGTAATCATCAGCCAAAGTGCCGAAAGGCATGACAGAATGATGATTCCGGCATATTGCAGTACTTCTTTTATGAAATTGAATATTTTCATTGGCTGATTGACATTTAATGTCGCAAATCTACTGTTTTTATTTTAAACTGCTTTATTCTTTATGAAGATTATTGTGACCGGTACCCGTGGCATTCCCGATGTGATGGGTGGTGTGGAAACGCATTGTGAGGAGCTTTTTCCGCGTATCGCAAGGAGGGGGGAGGATGTGACGGTTATCCGCCGGAAGAATTATGTGCATGACGGGTTGACGGAATGGAACGGTGTGAAACTGATAGATATAGAATCTCCTAAACAGAAATCGTTTGAAGCGATTGTTCATACGTTCAAGGCGGTGAATAAGGCAAAACAGTTGGGGGCGGATGTATTGCATATCCATGCCATCGGACCGGCATTGCTTGTACCGTATGCTAAAATGTTGGGACTGAAAGTGGTGTTTACCCACCATGGGCCGGACTATGATCGTGACAAATGGGGGATTATGGCCAAAATGGTTTTGAAATGGGGAGAGCGGATGGGATGCCTGTTTGCGGATGAGGTAATAGTCATCAGTGAGGTGATCCGCAATCTGATCAGACGGAAATATGGTAGAACCGAGCAGGTTCATCTGATTTATAATGGTGTGCCTTGTCCCGATTATACGAACTGTCCTGAGTATTTTAGGGAATTGGGGATAACTGAAAGAAACTACATATTGGGTATGTGCCGTTTTGTACCCGAAAAGAATCTTCATCATTTGGTGGAGGCTTTTCGGAGGGTGGATAAAAAAGGATGTCGGCTGGTGTTAGCCGGAGATACGGATTTTGAGGATGAATATTCGCGTGCATTGAAAAGGGAAGCGAGGGAAAACGGGGTGATACTGACCGGATTCGTGAAAGGGAAAAAACTACATTCACTTTTGACAAACGCCCGTTGTTATGTGTTGCCTTCGTCGCATGAGGGGCTTCCTATCGCTCTGTTGGAAGCCATGAGTTACCGGTTGCCTGTCATTGTGAGTGATATTCCCGCCAATAAAGAAATGGGGCTGGATGCCAGCTGTTATTTTGAAACCGGTAATATAGAGCAGTTGGCTGATAGATTACAGGAAATAATAGATGGGGATTTTAAACAGGTACATTACGATATGGAAAAGTATGGATGGGATGGAATAGCTCTCCGGGTGGCTGATGTTTATGAAAATCTGAAAAAATGAGAACACTTTCATTGGTCGGGCTGATGGTGCTTCTGTTGTGTCCGTCTGCTTTGAGAGCCCAGTTTGTGTATGGAACGACAGGTTTGCTTCACATGCCGACAGGGGAGATGCAGCGTGACAAGACTTTTATGTTTGGCTGCGCTTTTCTGGATACGGAAGCGACACCGGGGCATTGGAGTTATGATACGGGTAATTATTTTATTAATATAACCATTTTTCCTTGGTTGGAAGTAGGATATACCTGTACTTTGCATAAGGCTCCTTATGGCAGTACGTATTATCCGGAATCAGTCTGGGGCAAATATTGCAATCAGGATCGTCAATTCTCGGGCAGGTTGCGCCTTTGGAAAGAAGGCTGGTGGAAGGAATGGACTCCTCAGATTGTGTTAGGAGCGAACGATCCCGGTACCAATGACAGGACTTTTGAAAAGGATTATGGTATCGGTATGACTGGTAGTGCATCCGGAAACGGTCATTGGCAGCGGTATTATCTGGCTGTTACAAAACATCTGTCTATTAGAAATACAGGAGAGTTAGGTATCCATTTGGCATACGTCTATAACAAACGGACAGATTATCATTTGAATGGTCCTGCCATAGGTGCTAATTTCCGCTTTCAATTACTCGGCAATCAGCCTTTGATGAAAGCCGTTAATAAACTGAACCTTATGGCTGAATATGACGCCCGTACAATGAATATAGGTGCTGAATACAGCTTTTGGAAAGATTATATCAATGTCGTGATAGAGTTCAACCGCTGCCGTTACTTTTCCGGCGGAGTGTTTTTTAAAGTCCACCTGAAATAATAAAAGGAGTGGCTGTCAGTCTTTGATTTTCTTTTTATACACTTCCCCTCTGCTCATTACTTCCTTAACGAAATTGTAGGTCTCCACCCCTCGGAAGTATCCATTTTTACAAACCGGATCATTGAAATATTCTTCATTACTTTTAAGCAGAATATAGTTATCTACGCTGTTGTCCCATACATATTTATTCTTGCCGTATTTTTCAGCCAGTGCCATGGCATCCAGTACGTGTCCTATTCCGGCGTTATAAGCCGCCAAGACAAATTTCATCCGTTCGTTTTCATCTTTTATTGCGTTGAAAGAACGGGAAGTGGCAGCAATATATTTCACGGCGGCCTTTATACTCTCTTCCGGATTCTGTTCTTTACCGGGAGGAACTCCCATAGCACGCGCCGTCCGGGGCATGAGCTGCATTAATCCTTTCGCGCCTGCCCATGATACGGCTGTTGTATCAAAGTTTGATTCCGTATAGGCCAGGGAAGCTAAAATACGCCAATCCCAATCTATATCTTTGGCATATTTCTTGAATAGAGTGTCGAAGTGTGAAATCTTTCCGTCTTTGATGGACAAGATGGAACCGTGAGGTGTCCGTTTGCTTATTTCAAAATAACGCTTGCTACTGGCCTGATAGGCAGGAGAAGTCATATTTTCCTGATGCCATTTAGTAGCAGCTTCACCTAGTAGCGGTGAGGTCTTACGTACGGCCCATGAGGCACGTTGGTCAAAACTGACAGCCAGGTCAATATTCAGATTGGGGTAATAAGTCTTGTTTAATTTGGCAAGGTCGTTATCACAGATGGCATAATCTATCTCACCATTGGAAACCTGCATGATTAAATCCTCGGTGGTGATGCTGTCATTATCGACTTCGTGTATCAATATACCGCCACCCAGTTCTTTATCCAGATTGATGAGACGTTCCAGATACTTTCCTGGTTTTACATAGACCTCTTTCCCGATTAATTCTGTTACATTATTCAGTGCTTTCTTCTTTTTTTGAGTATTACGTTGTACCAATACCTGATGGGTGATGATATCTTCCCCGCAAAACTCTACACTGTCTTTGAACTCTTTGGTGACAGGCAGATTATAGGCTATCAGGTCTCCTTCTCCTTGTAATAGTTTATGAACCAGGTCACGTGCATTCTGTGCTACTTTTATTTTCAGTTTTACGTCCAATGAACGGGCAAACTGATCGGCCAGCTCATACTGGAATCCCATAGGCTCGCCCCGATAGTCGAAATAAGAAGTGGAACTGTTCAGTGTCAGGACTACTAATTCTCCGCTGTCTTTTATTTGCGGCAAATCATAATTTGTCACTTCGGCAGATTGTTGCCGGTTACGGCACGCTGTCATGCATATACAGGCAAGAACTAATAGCCAGACATTTTTCATCTTCCTAAAATCTTTTCAATATATAGTTTAAGGATTTCAATGGCCTTTTGGTTGTTGCCTCCATTGGGGATAATAATATCGGCATATTGCTTGGTAGGCTCTATGAATTCGTCATGCATCGGTTTCAGAATGTTCCGGTATTTGTCTATCAGCATTTCCAAGGGATGGCCGCGTTCCACCATGTCGCGGGTAATCACACGCAGCAAACGTTCGTCGGGTTCGGCATCCACAAAAATCTTTAAGTCCATCAAGTCTCGTAACTCTTTATCATAGAGACTCATGATACCTTCCACAATGATGACTTCCTTTGGCTCTACACGAACTGTTTCGGGCAGGCGTGTACATACTAGATAAGAATAGGTGGGCTGCTCAATGGGATGCCCTTTGCGCAGGTCGGCAATCTGTTGTTCAAAGAGCGGCCAGTCAAAAGCATCGGGATGGTCGAAATTGGTTTGTTTACGTATTTCCAAGGGAATGGATGACTGATCGTTATAATATGAATCTTGTGGAATGACTGCAACGGAACCTGGGGGCAGGCTCTCTATGATTTTTCTAACTACAGTGGTCTTTCCTGAACCGGTTCCGCCGGCTATACCAATAATTATCATAATAATAGAATGTATTTTAAAACAAAACTGTTACTTTTGCATCAGGTTAAATACTTTAGCCCTGTGTCGATTACAAAAGTAGGATAATTAATTAAAATATCAAGTATGGTTAAGCACATTGTTTTATTTAAATTGAAAGAAACTCTTTCACAGGAAGAAAAATTGAAAGTGATGAATGATTTTAAAGCGGCTATTGAAGCTTTGCCGGCCAAGATAGGTTTTATCCGTCATATATTTGTGGGACTGAATGCCAATTCTGCTGAAAAATGGGATATTTGTCTGGATAGTGAATTCGATACGCTGGCAGATGTCAATGCCTATGCCGTTCATCCGGATCATGTAGCTGCAGCCGGCCTTTTGAAGGAGGTTAAGGCTGATCGTGCTTGTGTGGATTATGAATTCTAAAAGATAGCCTATGAAAAAGATAATCAATCCCTGGAAAGGGATGGAAGGATATAATTGCTTTGGCTGTGCTCCCAATAATGAAGCCGGAGTGAAGATGGAATTTTATGAGGATGGGGATGAGGTAATTAGTATATGGAAACCTCAGCCACAGTTTCAGGGATGGATTGATACGTTGCATGGCGGTATTCAGGCGGTGCTGCTGGATGAGATTTGTGCATGGGTGGTTTTGCGTAAACTACAGACTACCGGTGTTACGTCCAAAATGGAAACCCGCTATATGAAACCTGTTAATACCAACGATTCGCATATCGTATTGAAGGCTTCCATAAAGGAGAGGAAGCGCAATATCGTATTTGTAGAAGCGGCTATTTATAATAATAAGGAGGAACTTTGCACCAAGGCGCTGTGCACTTATTTCACTTTTTCTCAAGAGAAGGCAAAGGAAGAAATGCATTTCTTGAACTGCGAGGTGGAGCAAGATGAGATAATACCTTTAATTTGAAAGAAAAAATAAAGTTTTTGCGATAATTATTTGCTGATATTAAATATAAACTTTATTTTTGTCGCAAGTAAAAAGAAAAGACTATGGTTAGAACTGCTACACATCATCATCATTTTCCTAACGAATAATTCGGTGGGCTAAGGTGATATTGTAGTATAATGATATAGGGCTTGCCGAAAACGGTAAGCCCTTTTTATTGCCGGTTAATAATTAAAAACAGATAGAATCATGCTTAGAATTGCAGTACAGTCAAAAGGCCGTTTGTTTGAAGAGACAATGGCATTATTACAAGAGGCAGATATTAAAATCTCCACTTCTAAAAGAATTCTTTTAGTACAGTCGTCTAATTTTCCGATCGAAGTTCTTTTTCTTCGCGATGATGATATTCCTCAGTCGGTGGCTGGTGGAGTGGCTGATTTAGGGATCGTAGGCGAGAATGAGTTTGTAGAGAGAAAAGAGGACGCTGAGGTGATTAAACGTTTGGGGTTCAGCAAGTGCCGTTTGTCATTGGCTATACCTAAAGATGTGGACTATCCGGGTTTGTCTTGGTTTGAAGGACGT
The DNA here is from genome assembly GCF_040911965.1 of Phocaeicola sp. RTP21359st1_B8_RTP21360_211022. Classification (NCBI taxonomy): domain Bacteria; kingdom Pseudomonadati; phylum Bacteroidota; class Bacteroidia; order Bacteroidales; family Bacteroidaceae; genus Phocaeicola; species Phocaeicola sp. RTP21359st1_B8_RTP21360_211022. The sequence goes on along the minus strand of NZ_JBDFXP010000008.1, from coordinate 8,239 downwards.
AAAATTGCGACTTCTTATCCCGGCATTTTGAAAGATTTCATGGATCGGAATGGCATTCATTCTGATATTCATGTCATTACCGGTTCGGTAGAGATTGCTCCGGGAATCAGTTTGGCTGATGCTATTTTTGATATTGTCAGTTCGGGATCTACTTTGGTAAGCAATAGCTTGAAGGAAGTGGAAGTGGTTATGAAAAGTGAGGCGTTGCTGATAGGCAATAAGAATATGTCTGAGGAGAAGAAAGAGATTCTGAACGAACTCTTGTTCCGTATTGAAGCGGTGAAAGCTGCCGAAGACAAGAAATATGTCTTGATGAATGCTCCGACAGAGCGTTTGAAAGAAATTATCGAAGTGCTGCCGGGTATGAAGAGTCCTACTGTGATGCCATTGGCACAAGAAGGATGGAGTTCGGTACATACAGTGCTTGACGAGAAGCGTTTTTGGGAGATCATCGGAAAACTGAAAGCATTGGGCGCGGAAGGTATTTTGGTATTGCCCATTGAGAAAATGATATTATAGCCGGTCCATACGTCAGGCGAGATTTGTAAACTTATAAAAGAATACATGTATGAAGAAAATAATATATCCTGAAAAGAAAGACTGGATGGAAATTCTCCGTCGTCCGGCATTGAATACAGACACGCTGCGCAATACGGTTAAAGAAGTGCTGGATAAAGTGAAGACGGAAGGAGATAAAGCGGTGAGGGAATATGAAGAACGTTTTGATAAGGTGAAACTGGACTCACTGGGGGTTACTGAAACGGAAATTGCTGAAGCGGAAAAGGAGGTACCCATTGAATTGAAGGCAGCTATCATGCTGGCACAGAAAAATATTCATACTTTTCATAGTTCTCAGCGGTTTGAAGGGAAAAAGGTGCAGACCGTACCCGGGGTAACTTGTTGGCAGAAGGCGGTTGCTATTGAAAAGGTGGGCTTGTATATTCCCGGAGGCACGGCGCCTTTATTTTCTACCGTATTGATGTTGGCTACTCCGGCACAGATTGCAGGTTGCAAGGAAATCGTACTTTGTACTCCTCCTGATAAAGAAGGAAAGGTTCATCCTGCTATCTTGTATGCGGCAAAATTGGCCGGGGTAAATAAAATATTCAAAGCAGGAGGGGTGCAGGCCATCGCTGCTATGGCATACGGAACGGAAAGTGTGCCTAAGGTTTATAAAATTTTCGGTCCGGGTAACCAATATGTAACGGCTGCCAAGCAGCAGGTTTCTTTGCGGGATGTTGCGATAGATATGCCTGCCGGTCCTTCTGAAGTCGAAGTGCTGGCCGACGAGACGGCTAATCCTGTATTTGTGGCAGCCGATTTGCTTTCACAGGCGGAACATGGAGTTGATAGTCAGGCCATGCTGATAACTACTTCTGAGAAATTAATGAAGGAGGTGGAGTATGAGGTACAACGCCAGTTGGCTTTGCTTCCCAGATGGGAAATAGCCGAAAAGTCGTTGGCAAGCAGCAAATTGATTTTGGTGAGGGATATGGATGAGGCAATTGCTCTGACGAATGAATATGCTCCCGAGCATTTGATTATCGAGACCAGGGATTATATGGAACAGGCAGAGCGTATTGTCAATGCCGGATCTGTATTTCTAGGTTCACTTACTCCGGAGAGTGCCGGTGATTATGCATCCGGAACCAATCATACTTTACCTACCAATGGTTATGCCAAAGCGTATAGTGGGGTGAGTCTGGATAGTTTTATCCGTAAAATCACTTTTCAGGAGATTAATGGCGAGGGTATTCAGAATATCGGTCCTGCTATTGAGGTGATGGCGGCTAATGAACAACTGGGTGCGCATAAGAATGCAGTAACCGTAAGATTAAAAACAGTATAAAGATGAAAGATTTGAAAGAATTGACGCGCCCGAATATTTGGGCTTTGAAACCCTATTCATCGGCACGTGACGAATATAATGGAGCGGAGGCATCTGTTTTTCTGGATGCCAATGAGAACCCGTACAATACACCTAATAACCGTTATCCTGATCCTATGCAGTGGGAATTGAAGAATATGATAGCTCCTATTAAAAAGGTAGACCCCGATACGATCTTTTTGGGAAACGGCAGTGATGAGGCTATTGACTTGGTGTATCGCGCGTTCTGTATTCCGGGGGTGGATAATGTAGTGGCTATTGACCCTACTTATGGTATGTATCAGGTGTGTGCCGATGTCAACGATGTAGAATATCGCAAGGTGTTATTGGATGAAAACTATCAGTTCAGTGCCGATAAACTATTGGCGGCAACAGACGATCACACCAAACTGGTTTTTCTTTGCTCGCCCAATAATCCTACCGGTAATAACCTGGATCGTAGGGAAATGGAAAAATTACTGGATACTTTTCAGGGATTGGTGATTATAGACGAGGCCTATTCCGATTTTTCTGATGCGCCGTCTTTCCTTGCCGATTTAGATAAATATCCTAATTTGATTGTCTTTCAGACTTTTTCTAAGGCATGGGGATGTGCTGCCATTCGTTTGGGCATGGCCTTTGCGTCTAAAGAAATCATCTCTATTTTCAGTAAGATTAAATATCCGTATAATGTGAATCTGCTGACACAGAAAGAGGCTGTTATGATGTTGCACCGGCATTATGAGGTAGAACGTTGGGTAAAGTCGTTATTGGAAGAACGGACGCGTTTGGTCAATGAATTTGTAGAACTGCCTTGTTGTGAGAAAATCTATCCTACGGATGCCAATTTCTTTCTAGCTAAAGTGACAGATGCCAAGAAAATATATAATTATTTGGTAGGTAAAGGTATCATAGTGCGTAACCGTACCAGTATTTCTTTATGTCGTGATTGTTTGCGTGTGACCATTGGTACACGTCCGGAGAATGATATGTTGTTGGAAGCATTGAAGAATTATGAATGTTGAAGTATGAAGAAAGCGTTGTTTATAGATCGTGACGGTACGTTGGTTATAGAGCCACCGGTTGACTACCAATTGGATTCTTTCCATAAATTGGAGTTTTATCCTAAGGTATTTCGTAATTTGGGATTTATCCGCAGCAAACTCGACTTTGAATTTGTGATGGTTACCAATCAAGACGGCCTCGGTACTTCTTCTTTTCCTGAGGATACCTTTTGGCCGGTGCACAACCTGGTGTTGAAGACATTGGAGGGGGAAGGCATCATTTTTGATGATATCTTGATAGACCGCAGTTTTCCGGAAGACCATGTGTCTACCCGTAAGCCTGGAACAGGAATGATGGGAAAATATCTTACCGGTGATTATGATTTGGCAAACAGTTTTGTTATTGGTGATCGTGCTACAGATGTGGAACTGGCTAAAAATATGGGCTGTAAGGCTATTTTGTTGCAAGAAAATATGGATATTCTGAAGGAAAAGAATTTGGAATCCTACTGTGTATTGGCGACTACGGATTGGGATAAGGTCGCTGAATTCCTTTTTGCCGGAGAACGTATAGCGGAGGTCCGTCGTACTACGAAGGAAACGGATATTTATATCAGTTTAAATTTAGATGGCAGCGGAAAATGTGATATTTCTACAGGTATTGGTTTTTTTGATCACATGTTGGAACAGATTGGAAAGCATGGTGGTATTGACCTGACCATTAAAGTAAAAGGTGATTTGGAAGTGGACGAACATCATACTATTGAAGATACCGCCATTGCTTTGGGTGAATGTATTTATCGGGCATTGGGCAGCAAGCGTGGCATTGAGCGTTACGGATATTGCTTGCCCATGGATGATTGTCTTTGTCGGGTAGCTTTGGATTTTGGCGGTAGAGCATGGTTGGTATGGGATGCTGAGTTTCATCGGGAGAAAATAGGGGAGATGCCTACCGAGATGTTTCTTCATTTTTTTAAATCATTGAGTGATGCAGCTCGTATGAATTTAAATATCAAAGCCGAGGGGCAGAATGAGCATCATAAAATAGAAGGTATTTTCAAAGCTTTGGCTCGTGCCATAAAGATGGCTGTGCGAAGAGATATTTACCATTTTGAAGTACCCTCAAGCAAGGGATGTATTTAAGTCGGCTTCAAAGACAAAGTAACTTAACTTACTCGCCCAACTAAGTTAAGTTACTTTGTCTTTGAAGCCGACTTACTTTTTTATGTGGTTTATAGCTCTTCGCATTCTTTCAGCCATGAAGCTGCACTGGCATCGCTCGGCATACGCCAGTCACCTCGGGGACTGAGTGATACAGATCCCACTTTGGGACCATCGGGCAGGCAAGAGCGTTTGAATTGTTGTTGAAAGAAACGGCGGCAGAATATAGTAAGCCATTTTTTGATTGTTTCCTCATCGTATGTATCACGAAAAGCGATACTTGCCAGGAAGAATATCTTGGCGGGACGAAAACCGAAACGTAGGAATTGATAAAGGAAGAAATCATGCAGTTCGTATGGTCCTACCAAATCTTCTGTCTTTTGTTTTATATTGCCGTTTTCATCAGCAGGAATCAGTTCGGGACTGATAGGAGTGTCTACAATATCGAGCAGGGTAATACGTGATTCATTATCCATGCCATTCAAAGCCACCCAATTTACCAGGTATTTGACCAGTGTTTTGGGAATGCTTCCATTGACTCCGTACATAGACATATGGTCGCCATTGTAGGTGGCCCAGCCTAGGGCAAGTTCTGAAAGGTCTCCCGTACCAATGACAAGACCGCCCAATTGGTTGGCAACATCCATCAGAATTTGAGTCCGTTCGCGTGCCTGGCTGTTTTCGTAGGTTACATCGTGTACGGTCATGTCGTGGTTAATATCGTTAAAGTGTTGGATGCAGGATTCCTTTATGCTGATTTCTTTAATGGTAACACCTAGTGAAGCCATCAGATGGAGAGCATTGTTATAAGTACGGTCGGTAGTACCGAAACCAGGCATGGTGATGCCGATGATACCTTTTCGTGGCAGATCCAATTTATCGAAAGTCTTGGCACAGACCAAAAGTGCCAAGGTGGAATCCAGACCACCGGAAATACCGACTACTACAGTCTTGCAGTGAGTGTGTACCAGACGTTTGGCTAGTCCTGCTATTTGGATAGCGAAGATTTCTTCACAGCGTTCATCCAATTCTTTGCCTTGAGGAACAAAAGGATGAGCTTCTATACTGCGCGTCAGACTAAGATCGCGTGTGTTGACAAATTCTGTACTGATGTGGATGGCGGGACGCCCCGGGCAGTTGCCGATATTGGCGGCAAAAGTGGTATTGGTCAACCGTTCACCACGAAGACGCTCCACGTCTATTTCACTGATGACCAATTGTTCCTTGAATGAGAAACGTTCAGACTCGGCAAGTAACGTGCCGTTTTCATATATCAGTCCGTTGCCTGCAAAAACAACGTCTGTGGTTGATTCGCCGAAACCGGATGAACTGAATACATATCCTGCCAGACAGCGTGCTGATTGTTGACTGACTAATGAACGGACATAATTATGCTTGCTTATTCCTTCATTGTCGGCAGACATGTTGAAAATGATTTCCGCTCCTTTCAGTGCTAATGCGGAACTGGGCGGAATGGGGGCCCACATGTCTTCGCAGATTTCAATGCCAAAGCAAGTTTCCGGAGTGTCGAAAAGCAGGTTGGCGCTGACCGGTACATTTTGTCCGCAGAGGCGTACATTGGCATCCGGGTGGTTCAGAGCAGAGGTAAACCAGCGTTGTTCATAGAACTCTTTATAATTAGGTAAATATGTTTTAGGAACAATACCCAGTATTTTCCCTTTTTGGAAAACAACAGCACTGTTCAGCAGCGTGGAATTCATAACCACAGGCATCCCTATAATAGAGATGATATCCATTTGTCGGGTATTATTCATAATTTGCATTAAAGCCATTTCTGCTTCTTCCAACAGTAAAGACTGACCGAACAAGTCGGCGCAAGTATACCCTGTAATACTTAGTTCGGGGAAAATGATAATTTGTACTCCTTTCCCGTCTGCTATGGCAATTTGAGTTTCAATCTGTTGTGCATTAAATTTGCAGTCAGCCACTTTCACTATCGGAATGGCAGCCGCCACTCTTACAAAACCGTATTTCATATTATACCTATTATTATATATACCTGCAAAATTAATCATTCTTTCCCGATTTATACCTCTAAATAAAAAAAATAAAAAAAAGTGCGTGATTTATTTGTTTGTTGCGAATAACTATCTATCTTTGCACATGAAATAAAATTGTAATAGTTACAAAAAAGGAATATATGAAGAGTTACGATTATCTTATCAGTTATAACATTAAGCCGTCCGTACAGCGCATAGCTATTATGGATTATTTGTTGGCTCATAAAACTCATCCTTCTATCGATGAGATTTATTTGGCGCTATGTAAGGATATTCCAACCTTGTCCAAGACTACAGTGTATAATACACTGAAACTCTTTGTCGAGCATGGAGCAGCTTTAATGCTTACAATTGATGAAAAGAATGCGTGTTTTGACGGCGATACTTCCCTACATGCTCATTTCCTTTGCAAGAAATGTGGTAAAATATTCGATTTACCCTATAGTAATGAAGTGAAAAAAGTAGAGCAAATTGATATGAATGGATTCAAAGTGGATGAAATTCACCAATATTATAAAGGTATATGCCCTGCTTGTTCTAAAGAAGATTAAGAAAGAAGTTAAAAAGGATAGAGAGTAAATGACTAACTAATAAATAAAATATTGACTAACTAATAAAAAAAGAAATTATGAAAAAGTTTATTTGTACAGTTTGTGGTTATATTCATGAAGGTGATGCAGCTCCTGAAAAATGTCCGTTGTGTAAAGCGCCTGCTTCTAAGTTTAACGAAATGGTAGAAACAGAAGGTGGATTGGAATTTGCAGACCAACACGTTATCGGCGTAGCAAAAGGTTGTGATGAAGAAATGATTAAGGATTTGAACAACCATTTCATGGGTGAATGTACAGAAGTTGGTATGTATTTGGCAATGAGCCGTCAGGCAGACCGCGAAGGTTATCCTGAAGTTGCTGAAGCTTTCAAACGTTATGCTTGGGAAGAAGCAGAACATGCTGCTAAGTTTGCTGAGTTGCTGGGTGACTGTGTATGGGATACAAAGACTAACTTGGAAAAGAGAATGAATGCTGAGTCAGGTGCTTGTGCTGACAAGAAACGCATTGCTACTCGTGCAAAAGCTTTGAACTTGGATGCTATTCACGATACAGTTCACGAAATGGCTAAGGACGAAGCTCGTCACGGCAAAGGTTTTGAAGGTTTGTACAACAGATATTTCAAGAAATAATATACAATTTGCTATAGTATAAATGGAGAGAGAGGGAGCAATTATTATTGCCCCCTCTCTTTTATTGGTTATATTTAGATTAGAGATGTGTAGGGCTTGTTTCTCATTCTTTCAGTAACACTTCTTCAATGGCTTTCCTGAAAGTAGCTTTATTGGCTGCTCCTATAATGATTTGTGGCTGTCCCGTTTTGGGGATAAAGATGATGGTGGGCAGTGACTGTATTCCCATAACGGCAGATAATTCTTTTTGTTTGTCTGTATCTACTTTGTAAACTGCAATTTGATCTTTGTATTCTTTGGCCAGACTTTTTAGCAGAGGGGCAACCATACGGCAGGGACCACACCATGTGGCGTAAAAATCAATAACTGCCGGTTTCTCTCCTTTGTATTTCCAGTTAGTGGAACCGGAAGTGTAGTCAAATATATTATCCAAGAACATTTGTTTGTCCATACGTATGACTTTTCCTGAATTTTTATCTGACTTATCCTGGACAGGAGTTTGGGCACTGAGATATCCCGTTAATCCGGCAGTTAATAGAATACATGTGATTGTTTTCTTCATATTTTACTCATATTGGGCTAGAATAGTGCTTAAATCATTGGCACGCATTACACCGCTTTGTCGCCACAATTGCTTACCGTCTTTAAAAATCATTAGTGTGGGAACTGATTGAATCTGATAGTATGCAGCAATTTCTTTATGTTTGTCTACATCTACCTTGACAATTCTTACTTTTTCCCCTTTTATTCCTTTTAATTCTTCTAAAATAGGTTTCATGGCTTTGCAAGGTCCGCACCATTCAGCAAAAAAATCAACTAATACAGGGATGTTTGAGGTGATTAAATCTTCAAATCTTTCCATAATGTTCTCCTTTCGTTATTTTTATTATAATAAAAACGTTTATAGGGTGCTTTTTGTTTAAAAGTAAGAAGGTGTGTCGTAATACACGATGCGCCTTCTTTTTTTTCATTGACTATAAAAATCGACTCATTTTTTTAAGCTGCG